>CABMIB010000049.1 GCA_902386135.1 uncultured archaeon | reverse complement strand
GTTTTTGTATCTTAATCGCAGACAAAGGTCCAGGCCCGGAAGGGAGCACACCGCCTGTGAACAACTATCGCTCACGGGGGCGCGGGGCGGAGGCGAATTTGCGAACCACTGGGCAATGGAAGAAGCTACGACCCAAGGCGTGCCCGCTACTTTGATTTTGCATGACGAACTGCAGATAAGCCAGATGGGCGCGGATTTTTAATCAAACACCGCAAAGTTCGCAAAGGGCGCAAAGCGTAGCAGTAAAATTCTTTGCGAACTTTGCGTTCTTTGCGGTGAGTTCACAATATGCTGCAACTGATCACGTAAACTAAAGCTAAAATTTGTGGTTAATTACCACAGAGCGCACAGAGGACACAGAGCGAAAACAACAACTCTCTGTGCCCTCTATGTTCTCTGTGGTTGATTATCTTGCTCTGGCTCATTTTAATAGAGCTGACAGGATCTTTTATATTACGTATGTAAGTTTCAGGGATAACTATGATTCATGCGTCTATTGAAAGAGCAAGTAAAAAGTGTTATATAGCAAACAGGAAATAAGAAAGGTACCCCAAAAGCTATTTTTTGGATGCCGATAATTCTATAATCGCTGACGAGATAGCCAAGCCCGGTATGGCGCAGGGTTGCTAACCCTGTGTTCCTACAAGGAACTCGGGGGTTCAAGTCCCCCTCTCGTCGCTTTGTTTTTAAAAAATAGTGATGAAGAATTAGATAATGTTGTTAATAATGGCATAAAGTATTTTGAAAACTTCCCGTTTTTTATTGCAAATATTTTTTAATTTTTGTTTTCTATTAAAATAAATAATATAAGTACTAACCAAAGTATTAATAATATTCCTGTTGCGAATTTTACTGTTTTAGTAGTATCAAATTCAAATTCAAATTTAACTAGCCGAATAATATAGTGAGCATCAATTAAATTTATAGATAAATCATCACTGACTTTTTGAATTTGATAAATGCTTTGCAGATTATTTTGCCTATGTTTAAGATCCAAATTTAAAGCAAGCCAAAAAAAGAGCGTTATAAGAACTCCAGCAACACTTAAACCTATTTTATGAATGATAAAATTATTTTTTGAACCTTGTACTTCAATTAAATTGAGGGCTGCAAATAAAATCCCATTCGCTGTAACTGCCGAGTTAATTTTATCCCAAATTGATTTAGTTAGCCATCTATGTTCTTCTAAAAGTTGTTTGTATTTTTCTTGGTTCGTCATAAATCAACAAAACTTCATGGATTTCCAAGGCATAAATATATTTTGACATGCCCACGTTTCCACCATAGATGTGTGGCACTACAATTTTGTAGATGAAGCGTCATTCCCTGATAACTCAACGTTTAATAAAGTGAGAGGATACTTTTAAATTTTTGAAGTGACTTTATGGTAGAATACTAAATATATGAAAAATGTTTAGATTATGGTTGGTAATAGGTATGATAGAGCAAGATTATAGAGAGATATTTATTCAAATAGAAAATACATTGCGAAAGGAAAGCAACCTCTCGAAGGAGTTATTTGATTCTCGATTTGGGGATTTCAAGACCATTAGTTACAAGAAGATGTCGGATGATGAAATTTTTTGGAATATGATTTGCGTTGTTTTTCATTCTGGTATGAACGCATCCACTGTTGAGCAAAAATTACCCGCGATAAAGAAGTACTTGTACGACTTCAGAAAAGTCAAGGAATATTCGCAAAAAGAAATTGACCAGATTTTAAACGACCCCAACACAATTCATAATAAACCCAAAATCGAAGCATGTATTGAAAATGCTAAAGAATTTTATAATATCCTGAATAAATATGGTTCGTTTGCTAAATACCTTGAGGCCTTTGGCGAGCATTCTGATGTGAAAGTTATCTACAGAATAAAAATAGATTTAAGAAAAAGATTTCGATATATAAGCAAAATAACAGTTTATCATTTTTTAACAGAATTAGGATTTAATGTTCTTAAACCTGATAGAGTAGTTTGTAGAATTTTTTCAAGGCTTGGGTTAATTGATAATAAAAATGAAACAGAGCAGGCGATTGATGTTGGTAGAAACTTTGCTTTGATAACTAGCAATCCAATAAGATACATAGATATAATTTTTGTATTGTATGGTCAAATGGGAAAAAAGGAATACTTTGGATTAGAAGATGGAATATGTTTAGAAGAGAATCCAAAGTGCAAAAAATGCGGTGTAATAAACTTTTGTAAATTTTACCACATGTTTTCTCAGAATTTATTATGATAGTGTACAAATCCTATGAATACAGAGTATAACGAATCGGAATATGGCAAAAGCGGATTATGTAGATGCACAACTTGAAGAGTTTTGATATGAAGTCTGATAATTCAATAGCAGAATTAAAAGAATTAAGGGAAATGGTAAATCAGAGCTCTGAACATACGCAGAGGCAATTACAAAATATTGATAGTAATCTTTTAATCGGATCACTGTTCTCATTTATACTTGCATTAGGAATAAGCTTTCAACTAAAAATTCTTATTTATTGGATACCCGCTTCTTTTCTGTTATTGTACTTATGGGCATTCTATGGATTATTTTTAACAAGAAAGACTTTTACATCAGAAAATGTAGAGGAAGTTATCCAAGTTTTCCAAAGAACAGATGAAAATAAATTAAAACTCGTTTTTACTTGGGGTTTGAAAATGGCAGCTCCTATTGCGACTGCAATAAGTCTGGTTTACATTATTACCTTAACTGCTCTATTGGCTTCATATAAAACAATAACTGTAAATCAACCGCTTTATATATTAATCCCTTTCATCTCAGCTTTATTATGCGCGTTTCTTCCACTCTTCTTAAATGCTCTTACAAAATTTTCCGAAAAGGGTGGATTTAATGAAACTTTTAAGATGTTAGCTACAATAAAAGAAAATGCCAGCCCAAGAAGATGGCATTTTACATTAGGTGGTTTAAAGTTAGTGTTTATAATGATTTATGTTGTACTTGCATTATTTCTGCCAGCAGAATCATTATTTATAACACGTTCTATAATTTCTGACTATACATTCCTAATAATTGTCCTTGTTTTGCAATTTACATTCACAATTATTTCGTCAAGTTATTTTAGCTCACTTTCTGTTAAAAAAGAATTGACCAATGCTTTAACAAATTTTGCAGATATTGACTATCAAATAAATGATTTGATTCTGAGTAAAGACATAAAAGAAGAGCATTTTGTGAAACTTAAAGCATTATACTTAGCAGCAAAGCAATATGATGTTTTAGTTGATGATTCATTAAAGTTTGTAAATTTCTATGCTCTCTCAATGAACAGCGTATATCTTAATAAAAAGTAATTTCTCTTCAACCAAAAGAACCTTACTTCTAATCTCACATTTTCTATATAACTTTTAGCATCACCCCAGCACACGCACTTCCAGCACAGTAATCAAGGAGACTAGGAGCGACGATATGACACTCCGAATTCAGAAACTTAAGCCAGACTCACAGCTATGCGAAAATCCCCTCAAGCATTCTGCTCCTGCAACTTCTCCTGCAACCATAGATTTAAAAGCGTATCCGGCGAAACACCGCGCCGTTTAGCAAAAGCCCTGACCTTTTCTGATAACTCCTTCTCAACTGCATAATAGGTCACTTCAGACTGAATATCAATTTCGAATTTAGCAGGTTTTGTCTCTTCCCAGTGCTCGGCGAGGTCATGGGTGTCCCAAAATTCACCGATTTCTTCATAGCTCTTTGCTTTCGATATGGAACTTTTATTTTTGCTCATATTTCTTCCGTTCTGCGCGTGTCATATCCCTTGCGGATACGATAAGTGCCTGTTTATCTATTTTGTAAAGTATCAAGGACAGACTTAAGCATATAGTAGATGGAAGATAAATCAAGTCTAAGGAGAGATGAGATGGAACAAAGCAAAATTAATAATATCCTGAAATTAGTAACAAGCATAATCATTTGCCTGCTTGCAGGTTTTATTGGTTCCATTTTTACAAGCCCCTCTATCCCGACCTGGTATGCGGCTCTAACAAAGCCATCATTTAATCCACCCGACTGGATTTTTGCCCCGGTCTGGACCACTCTTTTTGTTCTGATGGGCATATCCCTGTATCTGGTCTGGAATAAAGGACTGCAAGATAAAAAAGTGAAAATATCCCTGTCCATATTCGGCTTACAGCTGGTATTGAATGTGCTGTGGTCGTTCCTGTTCTTCGGGCTGCATTCTCCGTTTTACGCCTTTTTGGAGATAATTATACTCTGGGCAGCAATCGTGCTGACGATAGTGAATTTTTCCAGGGTCTCCAGGACAGCGGGCTTTCTGCTTCTTCCGTATATATGCTGGGTAAGTTTTGCTGCGATTCTCAATTTTTCTATATGGAGGCTGAATCCGTAAGATTGCGGAACGTGCATCTGGAATATTACATAAATTTATTTTACTCTACCCGTTCATTATGAATTTATGTATGTAAAAAAATCAAGGAACAAATGCACAGGCTGTATGCTTGGCGCCGCTATCGGAGATGCCCTTGGCAAGCAGAATGAAGGTTTCAGCAGGAAAGAGATTCCCGACAGGGTGACGGATTACGGTAAAACCCCTAAAAGTTGCCCGGGTGGAAAACTCAGGGCGGGGCAATATACAGATGATACCGAGCAGATGATTGTCCTGGCACAATCCCTGATAGAATGCGGAGGGTTTGACGTTCAGGATTTTGCCGGCAGGATAGCGCGCTGGGGCGCTGATGCCATGGCTGACCCTATAAGAAGGTCGCTGGTCGGACCTTCAAGCTCAGTCGCTATAGCCCGGTTGAACTCGGGTGTAAGCTGGAAGGATTCAGGAAGCGACATCCCGTCATGCGGCTCTGCAATGAGAGTTGCGCCTATCGGGCTTTTTTATAAGAAGCCGGATGATGTCGAATCGAACGCAGCGTTATCATCGCTTCCGACTCATAACAGCAAAGCGGCAATCGCGGGCGCGGTGGCTGTAGCTATCGGGGTACGGTGCGCACTGGAGGATATGGATTGCTTTGAGATAATAAAAGAGACGGTCGCCAGGGCATCGAAATATGATCAAGGTCTTGCAAAGAGGATCGAGCTTTCGTTCGTGAAAAGGGATGCAGAGCCGGATGAAGTGTTCGCCGAACTGGGGACATCGTACCTCGTATATGAGACGGTTCCATCAGCCTTTTATTGTTTTTCAAAACACTTTGAAGAGCCGGAGGATGCAATAGTCGAGGCTGTCAATGCCGGCGGGGATACGGATTCCATCGCCTGTATCACAGGCGCGCTGTGCGGGGCGCGGCACGGGGTTGAGGCTTTTCCCAAGAGGTGGATAAACGGGCTTGAGAACAAAGAGTTAGTTGAGCATCTTGCGGCGATGATTTTTGAAAAACGGAATTATAGTAATTAACCTCAAAGTTTAGCTTAAGTATACATTGTCAATAGCAGCATATAGTGTATATAGTGAACTCACCGCAAAGAACGCAAAGTTCGCAAAGATTTTTGCTGCCAAGCTTTGCGTTCTTTGCGCCCTTTGCGGTGCTTAACCGAATCAATACATTGAACACCTTAGAAGGCTGCCAGATTATTGGAACTTGCCGTAATGGCTATAATTCACGACTAATTACTATAGGTTGCCTTTCCACATAATATACCTGCCCGTCCTCGTACAATAATCCCTGTACGCCTGCCCGTAGGTTTTTGCCAGGAATCTCTCTTCCTGAAGTATCTGGAAATGCAAAACTGCGACAGTCAGGATGGCAAAGATAAGGAATATCAAAGTACCGTTTATCAGAAAAGTCCCTGTGAAATAAAGATCAATGAAAACATAGATAGGATTCCGGGATACGGAAAAAATCCGCGCAGTTACAAGCTTCCCCGGAGCTTTATTATCAATATCCATCCTCCAGGAATCCCCTAAAGCAATTAAAGCCAGTATGTATATCACAAAACCGAAAGCTATCAACATTACCCCAATAAGTTTTACCGGTGTTGAATTAACAAATTGCATATCCAGTAGTCCGGGAAAAAGCCGAAACCCGATATGAAGCGAATACAGGAGAACTTCATTGATCCAGACTATCAGCCCGATAATAAAGGAAACCTCCATAGCACGCTGTATACCTCTCTTTCCGGCGACGACCGTGACAGTATTGATACCTTTACCGAAGCGAAGATACAGTGCTTTTCCTGAGAATAAGAGAAGGAAGAGAACCAATGCAGCAAACTGGAAGTAGTCAAAGAATTTACTCATTTATATCTCCTTTCGCTACATTTACCATACAGCAACTTAATAATATCTTTGAACAAAAGAGAGCATGTGCCTCTAAAAGACAGAATCAGGAAAACCGTGTTTGAACTTACCCCCTGTACACACGGCGCCAGGGTTGCGGAAAGCGCAGAGGAATCCGGGAAAAAGCCCGATGAACTGATAGACTTCAGTGTTAACCTGAACCCTCTTGGACCTCCAAACTTAAAAAGAGTCCTCGCAAACTCCTGTGTATCCATAAATAGCTATCCCGACAACAGGTATCCGGGTTTTAAAAAAGCGGCGGCAGAGTATCTTAACGTCGCGCCCGGGAATATAGTACCCGGGAACGGCTCATCGGAGTTGATCAGGCTCTTTGCAGAAGCTGTTATCGAGCCCGGGGATAAGGTCATCATACCATTCCCGACATTCAGTGAGTATGAATTCCAGTGCAGGTTATTCGGAGCAGATATCGAACACGTGGATTACGGCAGCATAACTGAGCTTGAGCCTGATAACTGCAAGGCAGTGTTTCTGTGCAACCCGAACAATCCGACTGGTAAACTCATAAAACGGGAAGAAGTCCTGCAATTAGCTGAAAAATGCGCCGGCTCAGAGGTCTTCCTGTTCGTGGATGAAGCATTCATCGAGCTATCAGACCCGGAGCAAAGTATTGCCGGATACGCAGCATCGAATGATTTTGTAATTGTGCTCCGTTCGCTTACCAAGACATATGCAGTCCCCGGGCTGAGAATCGGCTTTGCTGTAGTCTCTCGTGATCTCGCAGGTCTCCTGAACAAGATCCGCCTTCCCTGGAACCTCAACTCCTATGCGCTTGCTGTCGGGGAACATCTTCTTAAAAATAATAAAAATTATTTAGACAGGTCGCTTGAATTGATCAAAAAAGAGCGGCAATGGCTGGCATCCCGGCTTGGCGCCATACGGGGTTTTAAGCCATATCCGGGTGACGCAAACTTCATCCTTGTTGATATCGGGGATTTCGCGATTAACTCCGCAGAGCTGGAAGAACGAATTTTAAGGCACGGTATTATTATCCGCGACTGTGCTTCTTTTGGTCTTGAGAACCACATCAGGGTAGCAGTAAGGAAAAGGAGCGAGAACCAAAGGCTGATAAAGGCTATCTCCGCCGTAATATCGGAATGGGGCAGCGAACTTGCGGAAAAAGAGATAGGAAAAGCTTTAGAAAGGGGGGTCGCTGCCAGAAGCAGGATAGATTGCGAATACTATCCGTGCCATTTTAAAGGGCAGGACTGCACATTCTGTTTCTGCCCGTTCTACCCGTGCGGGGATAAAAGAACAGGCGGGGAATTCGTCCAGAGACCCACAGGCGGGACCGTGTGGAGCTGTGCCAGGTGCAGGCTGATACATGAAGGAGAGATAGCGGATAAAGTACTGAAGGCGCTGATGAAAGGCAAAAAAGTCAGGGAAGTGTGGGAGTTAGTAATGGAGCCTGCTCTGTGATAATTATGGATTTCTGGCTCCGGGTGCTGATTCTTGCAGTGCTGTTTGATATCCTGTTCGGGGAACCGCCTGTATTTATTCATCCTGTGGTCTGGATGGGCAAACTGATAGGTTTGTTCGAGCGCCGCGCGCCCCGTCATCATAGGAGGTTATACGGGCTGTTCATGGTAATTTTTTGTGTGGGAGCGGCGGTGCTGGCAGGATTGTTAGTAATATCACTGGGAGAAGGTCTTTTGGGTTTGGTCATTGCAGCCTTTTTCTTAAAATCGACTTTTTCCATTCGTATGCTTCTTGTCTCGGCTCTCGGGATAAAAAAAGATCTTGACAGGGGAAGGATTGAGAAGGTTAGAAGCGACCTGAAAACCTTTGTGGGAAGGGATACCTCAAAGCTAAATGAGTACCAGTCTGCTTCAGCGGTCATAGAATCTGTGGCTGAGAGCTTTGTGGACGGCATTCTGTCGCCGCTTTTTTATTTTCTCCTGTTCGGTCTTCCGGGCGCGCTGGCTTTCCGCATGATAAATACGCTTGATTCCATGGTCGGTTACAAAAAAGAACCGTTCATTGACATCGGCTATGCCTCTGCGCGGCTCGATGACCTGGCTAACTGGGTGCCTGCGCGGCTGTCGCCGGTGTTTATTTCCATAGCTTCGGTTTTCTCAGGTAAGCCTCTGGAAGCGATCAAAACCTGCATCCATGACCATGATAAGACAGCCTCACCAAATTCCGGGTGGTCGATGGCTGCGGTGGCGGGCGCGCTCGAGGTCCGGCTTGAGAAGGTAGGATATCATGTGCTGGGGACAGAATATGATAACCCGCAGCCTTTTCATATCAATAAAGCTGTCAAGCTCGTGGGGTTCTCGTCGTTTCTTGTGATTGCAGGAATCTTTTTGATAGGGAAGGTACCTTTAGTGCGATTTTAAAGGAGGAAAAAATGAAATTATCATCCATAAAAAAAGAAAAAAAGAAAAAGAACCAGCCGAAAGAAGTCAATGATAAGGATACCAGAAGCATAATGTCAGTCCTTGAAGAAACAGGCATCTCCAGGGAACTGCTCGTTTCTGCAGCCCTGGAACTCTACGTTCCCCATCCCGGTGTAGAGAACAAAGATATAGCACAGCAGGTATTTGAAAGAGAACTGAAACTCGCTCTCTCCGACCCCAACCTGTGCATATTACTATATGCAGGAATCCTCCTTGAAAAAGAAGGAGTAAAGGGTGAGCTTCCGGGAATGAGCAAAGAGACCTTCGAAAAAGACCTGACATATCTTATTGTGGACGAAGTTCTTGGCATGAGCATAGCGAAATATATCAGCGGCGACAAGGGTATCTTTGAGTACGTGAGATTTGACAAATTAAAACCGGGGATACTATCAGAACTCGGGCCTTTCATGGATGATGTGATAGCAGGGCTTATAGGCGGGGTATCAGCCAACATGTACTCAAGAGGAAAAAATGATGGCGGAAAAGCAGCAGAGGCAAAGGAAAAAAAGATCTTTCCAAGAAAAAGTAAAAGCGGGATTGCGGGATGAGTGAATTTCTATCAGCCTTGCGCTCGGGTTTTGGTTTTCTAACGACCATACCTGTAGGTATAACCATTGAAGGTATCGAAAGGCTGATGAAACACATCTATCTTTTCCCGGTCATCGGCGCGGTGCTTGGTATAATTCTTGCTGCTGTAGCTTACGGATTTTCGATGCTGTTTCCCCCGCTTATTGTATCTGTTGTTATCATTATAGCGATTTATTACCTCACAGGGTTCAACCATGTCGATGGTCTTGCTGATTTCGGCGACGGCGTGGCGGCGCATGGTACGAAAGAAAAAAAGATCGCAGCCATGCGCGATACTGCGGTCGGGACAGGTGGGATATTATTTTGTATTGTAGCCCTCATCGGTCTATTCTCATCACTTTTTTCTATAGCTGAAAACAGGCCTTCCCTTCCTTATATTCTTCCTCTGGCGCTGATCGTTGCGGAAACCTGCGCAAAACAGGCTATGGTCACTGTAGCTGCTTTCGGCAGAAGGCTTCATCAGGGCTTCGGGGCTATGACTGTTGATAATACCAGAAAATCAGATTTTATGATCGGGATGATTTTTTCAGGATTAGTCTGTTATCTTTTCCTGGGCGTCCCTGGAATTGAGGCATTAATAATTTCGCAGTTAGCAGGTCTCCTTGTCCTTAATACAGCGAACCGCCATTTCGGCGGCGTGAGCGGGGACGTCGTGGGCGCCTCTAACGAGATAGGGCGCCTGGCCGCATTGCTCTTCATTGGAGGGTTCGTATGGATGCCGTAGTGATGGCAGGCGGGATGGGAAGGCGCCTGGGGGCAGAAGAGAAGCCTCTCACAGAGCTTTGCGGGAAGCCGATGATATCTTATGTGCTTTCCGCTCTTCTTGGTTCGAAGAATATAGACCGCATCATTGTTGCAACCTCGCCCCGGGTTAAAAAGACAAACCAGTGGCTTTCGGAATATGTGAGGGTGCATAAAAGCGTCGGTGTTATCCAGACAAAAGGAGAGGGATTTGTAAATGATATGGCTTCGGCGGTCGAGGAGGCGGGAATCAAAGGATGTGTGCTCATAACGATGGCTGACCTGCCGCTTATTACTCCGCAACTGTTAGACAGGGTAATAGAAAAATACGGCGATGTTAACAAGCCTGCCCTTTCTGTCCACATGAAGCTTGAGGTATTCACCGGGCTTGGCATCCGCCCGGATACTGTGTTTCACAAGAACGGCGGTTTCATTGTCCCGTGCGGGATAAATATCCTTGATGCGGACAGGATACGGGAAGAGCAGGAGGATTATAATCTTATCCTGGATGATGAGATACTGGCGCTGAATGTTAATACGCAGGCGGAGCTTGCTGTGTGCGAGAGATATCTGGAAAAGTTCATGACAGCTAAAAATTAATGCTAAATCTTCTGGTTCACTGGTATTTGTTAAAGTTTCCCTTAAAAGTTTCTAAAAAGTCAACCACTGTCCTCTCAACCTTATAATATTTGTATTTCGACTGGTTATACGAACCGATAACACCGTATCGCTTCATTATAGAAAGGTGATGGGATACTAAGTTCTGTTTCTCCCCCAATATCGAAACAATCTCACATACGCAGAGATCTCTTTTGCTCAGTAATAGAGCGATATTCACCCGTAAAGGGTTACTGAAAACCTTACAGAAATTACATATCTCAATTACCCTATCTTTTTGTATGTTGCTTGACTCTCTCTCAAGACTGGTTATCCATTCCCTGTTAATATCCTTATCTTTGGGACAGCATTTCATGGAACACCGTACGGCTTGAAATCATATCAATTTTTCTTGATATTCAGATTGTATGCTTATTTCATCCAGTTGCATTTTATCAGTGTTAGAATGTACGTTGAAAGAATCGAGCAGGTGCTCCCCTGCCTCTCTGACCCCTGGAAGCTCCGCATAATCGCCCACCTGAACAGCCCGCCGCCTCTTAAGGAACTTGCGGAAACGCTGGGTGCACGATATTCCGAGAGCCTGGGTGTTGTAATGGTGCGCCTGGGGAGGCGCGAGGTCAATTTTTTCGCAAGCGGAAAAGTTACTATCAGGGAAGTGAGCGATATAGAGGAGGGGAAGATGCTCGTCAATTCCATACTTGCTATGTCGGCTCAGAAAGCATTGATTAAAGAGCAGGTATGATACACGGCAAAAAAGGTTTGTAGGAGCATCATATCAAACTTTCTTGATATTCAAGTATAACGTTTATAGCAAACCGGAATTAACACAGAATAAAATTATATAAAAGTACATTCAGTTAGACAGGTGATCGTTTGGAGGAAATATCAGGGCACTTCGGCGGAACAGGTAAAGGCAGTCTTGGCATTCTGAGCAGGTTCCTGACCTTGTGGATTCTCCTGGCGATGGCGGGCGGTATTATCCTTGGCGCTGCGTATCCGCAGATAGCCGGCATCCTTGACGCTGTCCGCATAGAACAGGTCTCTCTCCCTATTGCTATCGGTCTTATCTGGATGATGTATCCGCCGCTTGCAGGCGTAAAGTATGAGGAACTCTCTAAAATGAAGAAACAGGGAAAAGCCCTTGGCGCATCCATCATCCAGAACTGGCTGATAGGTCCTGTTCTCATGTTCGCCCTCGCATGGTTTTTCCTTCCTGACCTACCCGAGTACCGCATAGGTCTGATCCTGATCGGTCTTGCGCGCTGCATTGCCATGGTACTTGTCTGGAACCAGATGGCTGGAGGGGATAATGACCTGTGCGCTGTTCTTGTTGCGATGAATTCCATTTTCCAGGTGGCTCTTTATTCTGTCCTGGCGTATGCGTTCATAACCGTAATATCGACATGGATAGGCGGAACCGGAGCAGGCGCGGTTGTTGATATTTCTATTTGGCAGGTCGCAAAAGCGGTTTTCATTTACCTTGGAATCCCCTTTATCGGCGGCATGGTCACAAGGTACGTGCTGCTGAACAAAAGAGGGAAGGAATGGTATGATAACGTATTTATGAAAAAGCTCGGTCCCACAGCGCTTGTTGGCCTGCTCTTCACTATTATCGTCATGTTCTCGCTGAAGGGAGAGAACATCGTAGCTCTTCCCATGGACGTTCTTAGGATAGCAATCCCGCTGCTAGCTTATTTCATTATAATGTTCGCCTTGTCGTTCGTTATGTCATACAGGCTTGGTTTTTCTTACGAGCAGTCCACTACACTTGCATTCACGGCAGCGAGCAATAACTTTGAACTGGCAATTGCTGTTGCTGTCGCGGTTTTCGGTATCGGCTCAGGTCAGGCGTTTGCCGCTGTAGTTGGCCCTCTCATCGAGGTGCCTGTAATGCTGGGGCTTGTCCATGTTGCAAGAAGGGCGGGAACGATATGGTTTGATAAGAACGGTTTGCCGGTACGAGGGAAAAGCATTGTGTCTACAACAAATCCAGGGAAACAGGAGGAATAAAATTGTCATGGTTTAGTGAAAAAACGCCGGAGGTTGCAAAAGCCTTCGCAGAGATGAGAAATTCTGTCTACAAAGAAGGCGCGCTCGATGCACGCACAAAAGAACTCATATCCATAGCAGCCTCGGTGCTTATGAGATGCGAACGCTGCACTGAAATCCATGCGGAGCGCGCAAGGAAGCACGGAGCGACAGATGAGCAAATAGCAGAGGCAGTAGCATGTGCTATGTTCGTGGCTGCCGGTTCCCAGTTGTCCTGGAGCGATGTGTACGAGCGGATTATGGGAGAAAAGAGAGTGGAAAAGGACTGATCACTAACGTCTTAACGTTGCGATATAACCGAAATCATTTACAGCTTTTGCGATGTCAGAAGCGGTCGTCATTGCAGGGTCATATTCCATAGTTGCTGTCCTTTCGTCCAATGAGACTTTCGCATTTTTAATCCCTTTCTTTTTCCCAAGCATGAGTTCTATGCCCGCAGCACAGGCTCCGCAGCGCATTCCTGCGATATCAAGGATTACCTTTTCCATAATGTACCTCGTTTTTTATTCTGTCTATTCTTCTAATATATAGCCTTAACACTTGATTTAGCACAAACTATTAATAACATAACGTATGAACATATGTACATATGTTAAATGGAGATTTGACTACTGCAAAAAAGTATTTCTTCAGCGCGTTAAGCGATGAGACCAGGCTGTCCATACTCTTTGCCCTTAAAGAGAACGGCAGCATGTGCGTGAGTGATATCTGTGAGGTAACAGGAAAAGACCAGAGTCTTGTCTCGCACCACATGGCATGTCTCCGGAATTGCGGGCTTGTTAACACCGAGAAAAATGGGAAATTTGTGGTTTACTCTATAAAGAACGAGGCTATTTCGGATATCCTTGACCTTTCGGACAGGCATGTTAAGGAAATGCTTGAAGGAATACTCTCCTGCGAGGTTGTTAATAACAAGAAGAGGAGTTAAAAAATGGTGGCTCTAATCGAAATACGGGATTTGAATATCAACGTCAAGGGCAGGCTTATTCTCAAGAATATAAATCTAGACATAAATGAAGGCGACAGCATAGGTATAATCGGGAAAAGCGGCGCAGGAAAGAGCACTCTTTTGCATTTGCTTCGTGGCTTTGAGGAATTTGAGGATGTTACCGGTGAGGTAATTTTCAACATATCTTGCTGTCCCGGATGCGGTAAAGTAAACATTCCAAGCAACGCAGGTAGCGCGTGCTCAAAATGCAACATAAAGACCGAACTTCAGAGGGTAAATTATCTTGACTCAAAGGGCATGCACAGAAAAATCATGGAGAGAACGGCTATTATGATGCAGCGAACCTTTGGATTATACAGCGATGAGACCGTTCTGGAAAATATCATGCACAGTTTCGAATATTCCGACATCCCTAAAGAGAAACGCCCCTATGTTGCAGCAGAACTGATTGAAAAAGTGAAGCTCAGCCATAGAATGATGTACACAGGAAAAGAACTCAGCGGGGGAGAGAAACAGAGAGTAGTGCTTGCACGCCAACTTGCCAAGTACCCGATGCTTTTACTCGCGGACGAGCCTACCGGGACACTTGACCCGAGAACTGCAAAGCTGGTGCATGAGAGCATATTGAAAGCAAAGCAAGAACACAGTATGACCATGCTGGTCACTTCACATCTGCCAGGAGTTTTACTGGATCTTACAAATAAAGCGATTCTTCTTGACAAAGGAGAAATCATCGGGACAGGAAAACCAGATGAAATTATTAAAAAGTTTTCTGCAATGACCGGAGTGGTGAATGAGAAAAAAGCGGAAGCAGGCGAGCCGATTATTATTCTTAAAGATGTGAAGAAGAAATACTATTCCTATTCTAAAGGCATGATTCCTGCCGTGAACGGAGTGAGCTTCGAGTTCCATGAAGGAGAGATTTTCGGAATAATAGGTATAAGCGGAGCCGGGAAAACATCACTTTCCAAAATCATAGCGGGCATTCTGGAAAGAGACAGCGGAAAAGTGGATGTGAGAATAGGGGATATGTGGGTTGATATGACCGAGAGGGGAACGGATTTCAGAGGACGTGCAAAACCACACATTGGCTACCTGCATCAGGAATATTCCCTTTACCCTCACAGGAATGTATTGTATAACCTGACAGAATCGATAGGTCTGAAGCTTGAGCCAGAACTTGCAAGAACAAAATCAATAAACACGTTGAGAGCAGTGGGCTTTGATGAAAACACAGCGCGTGAGGTTCTGGAGAAGACATCATACGAACTTAGCGTTGGAGAACGCCAGAGGGTGACAATGGCACAGGTCCTAATCAGAGAGCCGAGGGTTGTTATCTTTGATGAACCCACGGGAACAATGGACCCGATCACCAAGAACGAGGTTGCAAACTCAATTCTAACAGCAAGAAAAGAAACAGGGACGACGTTCGTTATAGTTTCCCATGACATAGAGTTCGTCAGAAACGTGTGCGACCGGGCTGCGCACATGAATCTTGGCAAAATCACAGCAATGGGTGATGTTGGTTCGGTACTTGATGATATCAAAAGTGAAAAACCGGAAAGGGAAAAGACTCCTGAAGATAGAAATAACGACCTCGGAAGGTATCTTGAAAGAGCGCAGCAGTGCGCAGAGCATGGGAATCTGTGTGATATCGATTTTTACGCTTCAAAGGCAAAAGAGACTGCATCAAAACTCAATAAGGATATAAGCGGTGAGCTTGAGAAGCTTAAGCCAGCGTATGAAACAGGCATCTCTGAGATGCTTAAAGAAGCGGAAAGATATACACTGGATGGGCAAATATACGGAATGGACGTTTATATAGAAAATGCAGTGAGATATGCAGCCTGTGCTGGTATTGATATTTCAGGGGAGCTCTCGAAGTTCATGCCTGCATACGAAAAAGGTCTTGAAGAGGCATTACAAGACGCCCAGAAGCATGAATCCAAAGGTTTCCTCGGCATGTCGTACCAATATATACATAGAGCAGGCAATTATGCTTCAAAAATTGGAAAAAACATAGACGAAATATTAAAATCACTGCCGTGGTATGAAAGATGGACGCTGACGGATATACACATGAAATTGAGGTGAAAAATATGTGCATGGTAGCGGATGTGCCTGAATTCAATATAGAAAACATAGAAATGAATTTGAAAGAATATGTTTGCCAGGATTGCGGAAACAAATTTAAGGGACTTGGAAATAGTGTTATCTGTCCCGCCTGCAAATCCAGCAACGTTGAAATAGTGAGTTAAGAGAAATGAAAGGTTGTTGTTGCGAAACTGATAATGCTGCATATTATCAGGGTGAGACAAAATCAGGCGAGAAATGGACCCCAGCCTTTATCGAGTACGTTGATAAAGAAAAATGTACTGGTTGCGGGATGTGTGTGAAGGTATGTTCACGGGGAGTTTACGAGCTTCAGGAATTAAATGGCAGAAAAATCTCAGTTGTTGTGAACGCTGGGAACTGTGTGGGAGATGGGAGCTGCCACATGGTATGCAAACCGAAAGCGATGGTATGCAGACCCAAGAGAGAAAAATAGCAAATAAGAAGTAGCTATCGCCGTAAATCCCAAAATATATCAAGCGTTCATTATAATGGACATATTAAGGAAAAGCAGGGTATTGACATGGAAAAATATGATTTAATAATACTTGGCAGCGGCTCTGCCGCATTTGGGGCTGCGATTAAAGCAGTGGAATTGAGGGCAAAGGTTGCGATGGTCGAGAGGTATACAATCGGCGGCACCTGTGTAAATGTGGGCTGCGTGCCCAGCAAACATTTACTCAGGGTGGGAGAAATCAATTACTACGGGAATCATGGTCATACAGGGCTAAATGTAAGTTCGTCCCTTGATTTTGGGAGCACGATAAATGAGAAACGAGAGATTGTAGAGGGCTTAAGGAAGGGCAGGTATATCGATGTAATCGATGCGTTAGGGATTACTCTTGTAAAAGGGCAGGCTGTTTTTGTTTCAAAAAATGAAGTGAAAGTGAACGGAAGAATTCTACGGTCAGATAAGTTCATCATAGCTACCGGGTCATCGCCAAGTATCTTACCGATAGAGGGGATCGACAGGGTTGATTATCTTACTAATGTTGAGGCTATGGAGCTATCCGAACTCCCTGAATCCATGGTTGTTCTGGGCGGAAGGGCTCTTGGTCTTGAATTTGCCCAGATGTTTGCGCATTTCGGAACAAAAGTTACCGTGCTCCAGAGAAGTCAAAGGATAATACCTGAAGAGGAAAGCATAATCTCAGATTATCTCAAAATCTATCTTGAAGAAGAAGGCATAGATATTCAGACAGATGCAGGTGTGAAAAGTGTTCGGAAAGAAAGGGGTGATATTATAGTCACCGCGCTTATTGGAGATGAAACGAAAGAATTCGTTGTCGAAAAACTGCTGATGGCAACAGGCAGGAAGCCCAATACCAGAGATCTGGGTCTGGAAAAAGCAGGTGTGCGGGTTGATAAGAATGGCACAGTGATTGTGGATGAAGAGATGAGGACTACTGCACTAAATATTTGGGCGGCAGGCGATGTTCTCGGCGAACCCATGCTTGAGACCGTAGCAGGCAAGGAAGGTTCGATTGCTGCTGAAAACGCCTTAACAGGTAGAGGGAAAAAGATAGACTTTTCATCCGTACCTCATGCAATATTCACAATGCCTCAGGTAGCCAGTGTCGGACTGACAGAGAAAAAAGCTGAAGAAAAAGGCATTAATTGCAGATGCAGTTCCATCCCTATGGAACTTGTTCCAAAAGCTGTGCTGGCAAAAGATACGCGTGGGCTTGTAAAAATGGTGATCGATGCAGAGACTGAACATATACTCGGTGTACATATATTAGCTTCACTGGCTGCTGATATGATCCATGAAGGGGTTCTTGCTGTAAAATTTGGTATGACTATCGATGATATTATAGACACGGTGCATGTTTTCCCTACAATGACAGAAGCAGTTAAGCTGGCTGCACAGTCTTTTAGACGAGATGTCAGCAGGATGAGCTGTTGCGCTGAATAAAATTAATCCCCAGAAAGCTTATAAAAGAACAGAGGCATGTTTAATAAGTGGTACTGTGACAAAAGAAGATCCATACATAGCCCTTATCTGCACACATTGCGAGTTCTTCAAGGAAGACGATATAGAACTTGAGTGCGCTGCGTTCAAGGTCTTAAAAAGCATGCTCCAGAGAGGCGTTATTACGCCGGAAGAGATAAAAGATGTCTTCAGCTGAGTTTTTTCCTGTACTTTCGCCTGAATTTGTGCTCCGTAAGCTTGAGAAACCGTATGTCTATAACATATCCGATGACCAGTTATATGAACTGGACGACGAGGCATTCGGGTTCTTAAAGAAATGTAATGGAGCGACTCCTTTTTCCATGCTGGTTCAGAACGCTGGTGAAGACAGCCGTGAATCCATCGAATACATGCTGAACGAAGGTATAATCCGGCGGCAGGAAAAAGCAGCTCCAAGAAAAATCAAAGCACCGCATTCACCTGTTCCATCGCTTCGCTATCTCTTACTGAATATAACCAACAAATGTAATCTTAAATGCAAACACTGCTATCTTGGAGAATCAGGAAATAAAGAGATCGGATTAAGGTTATTCAAAAATGCAGTTTCACAATTCGAGGAAATGGGCGGTTTGAAGCTTATGATTTCGGGAGGTGAGCCTCTTCTTCATTCAAAATTCCGGGAACTGATGGAGATCCTGCCTTCCTATGAGATTCGGGTAGTGGTTTTGTCTAACGGGACGCTGGTACGGAAAAAAGAGGCGGAGGAACTATCTGAGTACGTTGATGAAGTCCAGGTCAGTATCGACGGCATAAAGTCGCATGACCTTTTACGCGGGAAAGGTTCGTATGACAAGGTTATGCGGGGGATCTCTGCTCTCCAGGCTTCCGGTATTCCAGTCTCTATTGCCACAATGGTGCACAGATATAATGCCGGTGAGTTCGGGGATATGAAAAAGCTTTTCTCTGAACTGGAAGTGCTTTCATGGAGCGTGGATGTGCCATGTGCGGCTGGGAACCTGAAAGTCAATAAGGACTATATGCTTCCTCCGGAAGATGCAGCCTCACTGCTAAATTATGGCTTCGGCGCAGGGGCGCATGAAAGCACCGGCGATTACACTTGCGGTTCGCATCTGTGCGCGGTATCGCCCAATGGCGCAGTAAGTAAGTGCGGATTTTTTGATGATGAACCGGTTGGGGATGTAAATGACCTCAAGGCAGCTTGGGCTAAGCTCTGTAAAAATTATCTCTGGAAGCTTGATGAACTGGATTGCCATGATTGCAAAGTTATCAAAGATTGCAGAGGAGGATGCCGCTTCAGGGCAAAACAATATAAAGGGATACTGGCTCCCGATCCCCTGTTATGCCATGCCAATGGTGTTCTGGCATTTCTATGAGGGCTCAGCGGCAGCTTCCTCGGTTTCCGGGAACAACTTTTTTGTTCTCATGAATTCCCTGGCTTTCTTCATTGCTGTGGCATAAGCGAACAGCCATCCTTCGTTAAGCAGAATAGTCCCGTCCCTTATCGTCTCATTCCCGAGAGTACCGCCGCTGAACTCTACCAGCAACTGGATAGTTGCGATGCACGCTGCGCTGTACTCATTCATCTCCTTTGATTCGGTTGCGATATCATGAAGCAGCATTTTAAAAAGGTTCCTGAATTTGGAGGTGGGAATGAACTGTTTCTCTCCTGTTTTTACAAGAACGTTGATTTCAACAAGATCGCTTATCAGTTTATCGATTTTATCATCTTTCCAGGTTTCAGTCGGATTATCTATAAGTTCGTACGCAGCCCAGACGTCCCTCAGGAGGCTATCGATCTCCTCTTTATTTTCTACCCTTTTCAGAGCATACTCAGATGATTTTAATCCCGGGATGGTGGATATATAGAGCCTGAGAAGATTCCTTAATTTTTCGCCATCCTCGCCCTCAACGACATTTATCTTTTTAAGGATCTCATATTCCATGTCACTTAGGGTCACAGTCAGATTTTTTGGCATTTCACACCTTTAATGGGAAGATAATCGCTCACCAGTTGGAGGATTTTAATGCCCCGGATTTCTGTTTTTCATGCCCGGACTCATTCTATCAGCTCCGCAACGAAAGTGCATTCCTCAGCACCTTCCAGAACGCATTCCGTACCTTTTTTAGAATAGAACCTGTTATCAATATGTTTTCTGGCAATCCCTCCGAAAAACCCTCTTAATATATCACAGTACGTACATTTTTTCCCTTTTAACGGCAGCCCTGTGACTCTGAACAGGACTTTTTTTTCAGATATCTCGAAAGTCACTTTTACCCCATCTTTCTCGAATTCCTTCTGTATATCCTCAATTTTTGAGGTTTTAAGGTCCATTGCAGCCTGCTCGCCGGCTTCGAACATCAGAACAGCGTTCGCTGCATTCGTTACGACATTATTACAAACATCGACATAAGATTCCAAAAATCTTCTGAACAATCACTCACGCCCTTTATTCATTAACATCAATCTTATTTCATACATAATAATTCTTTGCCTGAATAAAATACAAATCCGTAAGCTTTAAGTATTTTGTTCGCACATATACGAATTAATAGTGGGCTTGTAAAACTTTTTTATCCCTCCTATCCTATCCAACCTGCCCACTATGATTTTTCTTCGGACTTTATATCAAGTCTCATTAATGTTTGTTTACATATATCGAATCTGTCGCACTCACCGCAATCCTTCCAGATAGCTTTTTTCTCATCATCCTTAAGTTTCCGGAACCCTTTTTTCTCAAAAAAAGCAGGCGATGTCGTGCGAAGATAGACCGTTCCGGTCAGTTCAGCAGCGCGAGTTAATATGGTATCAACCAGTTTTGAGCCGATGCCCTTATTGCGATAATTCGGTAATATCGCAATTGACCGCAGCTCCACAACATCACTTATATCCAGGCAGGCACAGCCGACGATCTTTTCATCCCTGACAGCTACTATAAATTCGGGAAGGTTTTTATCTACATTTCCGGTATCCAGGCAATAAAAAGAAAGAATTTTCTTTATGTTCTTTACATCCGATGAAGTCGCCTTTCTGATTTTAATGTCCATCAGTTCTAATAGAATAGTTCTTTATAATATATTTGCTTATAAAGAGAAATATTCATGAAAGTCATCCGGGATCCGATACATGATTACATCGAGCTTGATGAGCTGGCGCTCTCCCTGATAGATACCCCTTCGGTCCAGAGGCTTCGAAGGATACGGCAACTGGGTTTCTCCAACCTTGTTTATCCGGGGGCGAACCATACGCGCTTTGAGCATTCTCTGGGCGTCTATCATCTTGCAGGATCTTTAACAAAGCAGGTGGACGAGCACCAGCAAAAGGAACTGCAGGCTGCTGCGCTGCTCCATGATATCGGGCACGGGCCATTCTCACATGCAACTGAGAACCTGATTGAGCGATATACAAAAAAAAGTCATGATGAAGTAGAGGAGCTATTAAAAAAGGGAGCTATCGCCGATGTGCTCAGGGAGCATTCATTATCGCCATCAATGATTGCAAAGCATATAAAGGGTGAGACCTACCCGGGCCAGATAATTAACAGCGAAATAGACGTGGACAGGATGGATTATCTCGTACGTGATGCCCATTATACAGGCGTGGCTTTCGGTCTTATAGACCACGTAAGGTTGATCCGCGAGTTGAAGTTCAATGAGAACAAACTTGTCCTGGGCATCGGGGGATTACAGGCTGCAGAGTCGCTGCTCGTCTCACGGTTCCTGATGCATCCCACTGTTTACTTCCACCATGTCAGCAGGATTGCGGAATCGATGTGTACACATGCAGCCGGGTATATGATAGAGAATGAAGGGCTAAAACCCGGACTGCTCCTGAGAATGGATGATGTAACTTTTTTGATGGAGTTACGGAACTCAAAGGGGTTTCCGGCTGATATTGCGAAACGGCTTGATGAAAGGCGGTTGTTCAAAAGGGCGCTCTATGCAGGTTTTGAGTCATTTGGGACGGATGTGTTAAAACACAGGAAAAAGATCAAAAGGGTTGAGAATGAAATAGCCGAAAACGCAGGTGTGGAACCGGAATACGTGATTGTTGATATCCCGGAAAAACCGCATATCATTGAAATGAAGGCAGGGGTCATGATAAACGGTAAAATGATACCGATAGATAAAGCCTCAAGCCTTGTAGCGGCACTGGGGAAAGCACAGCTTGATAACTGGCGCCTCGGGGTTTTCACGCCTGCCGAATACAGGGAAAAGGTAAGCAAAGCTGCGCGGGAATTCTTTGAAGTGAAAAAAGATGTAAAGCAGTTCAAACTGACCGAGATATGAGCGCCCGGCGTATCATATCTTCTGTTTCAGGTCTGTACAGCTCCTTTATGCTACACGATTCCCGATAAAAATTCAAACCCCTGATAATTACAATAGGTGTTCCACCATTCCCCTCACCCATCAGGATATTCGCAAATCCTGCGAACTCGTCTATGATAGCTTCGTTTTTTACCTCAAGGACTCTTCCGAAAAGGTCTTTTGTGCCTCGCCAGTCCCTTGTGGGCATTATCCCTGCAATGCCGATGGCAGCTCCGGTCTGCCCCATCCTGAAAGCCCTGCCGTTAGTGTCGGTAATGATAACGCTTACTTTTTTTCCGGTCAGTTCAAATATTGTCTCCTTTATTTTTTTTGCGCTCCTATCCGGGTCTTCGGGGAGTAAAAGGATGTTCTCAGAGCCCTGGACATTGGAGTGGTCTATGCCTGCATTAACGCAGATGCTTCCGCTCTTTGTTAGAACAAGAAGGAAAGGCGATTCTATGAACACTTCGCTGCTCTCGTTCAGCACAGCCTGCACGAACCTGGGGTCGTTACCGTTTTTCTTTGAAATTGCCTTCGCCTTCGGGGTTACTTTTACGTTATCGAGAGGAAGGATCCTGTTATCTGATTTTGATACGATGGTCGAAGAAACGACAATGATATCATGCTCTTCAAGCTCTGTTTTTTCGACTATAAGGCGTCCGATATCATTACCAGGCTTGATTAAAGGGATATTTTCTACAGCAAATGCAGTTGCTTTCAATAGGATTCCTCTTCCCCCTTAAAACGTTGATGTAATAATAATGCTTTCTAAACATCTGTGGAACTCCAGTCCTGAACTCCGGTCTGATTAGTTTCACCCCGCTTACATGGAACATATATCCCGGAATTTCATTGTTGAGCAAAAGGAGCTGAATATATGGAACTGGTAATCGAAAGAGCAGAACCCATGAAGGATTGCAAATATGCGCAGGATATGCAGGAACACAGGCCATTATTGATCAGGGAAGCCGATGGAATGGATTACAGGTCGACTGTGGTGCTTTTAAGAAATCTTGGGGAGAAGAAAGATATCACACCGCTTGAAAGAGAAGCCTTGGCTGCCGCTGTCAGGCTTCTGCGGCAGAATATTGAAAAGAAAAACAGTGATGCCCTAAAGTGATATATCGTAATGCGGCGGTTCTTTATGGACTTCATCAATAAAACGGCGCTCGAATATCTTATCTTCGGATAAGCTCCATGAGATATACTTTAACCTGTGAAGCACAGGCACGAAAGCCATCGTAGAGCCAACGAACCCGGAGGACAGGGCGGCGCAGTATTTTGGTGAGACTCTGTAGGCATCCAGGACGAAATCTTCATCTACGATCCCTGTCAGCTTCGAGACTATCCCTGCTGCGTCAGCAGGTCTTGTCCGGATAAAATTGCTGGCTTTCTCGTGTATTTCCAGGAAGCCTGATATCATATCGGGATACCTCATCAATTCCTTCCTGATTACTATACCGTAGCTCGGGTTATTCTGCCAAAGTTTTGATGGGGGAACAATTATTTTCGCTCCGCATGCGCGCGCCGAAGCCACAGCAAGGGATGGCGTCCCTACTGCAGCGCTAATCTCGCCGTCCACCAGCGCCTCAAGAACAAAGTCTGTCCATGCGAAGTTCTTAACTTTGATGTTAAGCCCTGCTTTCTCCAGGACGTCATTGATAATAACATCGTGGATAGAGCCTCTGGGCGGTGAGCCGATAACATTTCCCTCGAACTGGGCCAGCACGGCTTTAATGTCACCCAGTTCATCAAGCGTCCTGTACTCTTTCCGGGCTATCAGCACAGTCCCTTCAACGTGCCCGCCTGCTACGCATATAATTGGAACCCCGCGGTCGATGCCGATGATGGCAGGGGGAAGACCGATATATCCGATGTCGATTTCCTTGTTCGCGAAAGCTTTTACGATATCGGGACCGGATGCAAAGAGCTTCCAGTCCGCATGGATGCCTGCTTTATCTGGCCAGTCCGTGCCCATTAAAATGAAGGAGGTATGATAAACGGTGGAGAGGTGACCGATGGTGAGTGGAGTGGTGTTAGCCGCCATAGCTACTCTTATTGTTTTCTTTCACTTTGTGTTTTCTTCAGTTGCAATGCAAAATCAATGAGGTCTAATCCTTGAACAAGGGTTGAAAGTCCGGAGAATTTCCTTGCTCTGATGGCATCCTGTATTAGCTCTTTCTCAGTCGTTTCTCTGACTTTTTTTCTGAGCTCTTCGATTTTCATCTTTATGATATTAATCTGATATCCTATTTATAAGTCTCATTCAAAGTAGAATTTGTAAACCCTTTTTGCTGTTTTTACGCATTTCCTCGCAGTTTCTAGGGCTTCTGTAGCATCATCTTCTTTGAATATGTCCCAAGGTGATTTATAAGTGTCCTCATCTCCATAATCAGTTTTTAAATGTTCCTCGAATCCGAGTTTGTCTAAGAGCGGAATTAAATCTTTTATATCGACAATTAACTCTTCGTCGATTTTCTCAGTTTTTAAGAGATCCATAACTTGCTTTGCCGGATTATGGCTTTTTTCAACTGGTCTGAAACATGCAACTATGGTCTTTCCTGTGTTCTCGACCGCAAGCTGGGAATTATCTACACAGGAGCGCCAGCGAGAAAGTTCAAAATCCTGCTCTGCTTCGGTAAGAAATCCTTCAGCAAGATTTAGCCTGTATCTTGATTCATCCTTTGATTTCAACTAGACCACTCCAACCAAGCTCCCATCCCGGCTTCTTAGGCGATTTCCATCTCCATAGGAACTCATTCCCCTGTTTGACCCTGTTGAGAGTAGAGTTTTCTACGATTTCTCTTATCTTTTTTAACCGTTTTTCCATAAACCTGTCTTTGTCAAATAAAATCTGTCCATCCATAGATATATCAAGATATAGCGGAGGGAAACATGAGTCAAATTCTTGCGGGGTCTTGGCTATTATCTGGATTTTTTCTTCAAAGTCCAATAGTGGTGCGCGTATATAACCCATTCTTGCCAAGTGGCGCTCAGGCAGGTATTCTGCAATAATCAGGATATCAAAATCGCTTGAATCGGTGTAATCACCTCTTGCGCGGGAACCGAAGAGAACTATAGAGGTTAGCCTGTCTTTAAGGTATGTTTTGTATGTGTTGATAAGACGGGATGTGATGTCGTTGTTCATAGCCAAATCTTTTAATTAACAAATAATACCAATAATTACCCTATTACTCTAATAACTTTGCTCAAATGTATTCCAATTCTTATCAATCCAATTCTTAACTATTTCCAGAGCTAGTATATGAAACTAAAGATTTTTGGACTATACAGCAAAAAGGTCTTATTATGAGAATAATTTTCGACCGTGTCTTTTTTTTCATAGTTTTAAAACTATATATCAATTCAATTAAAGAGTAATTTTATATAGTATAGAGTACTAACAAGCATAACAAAGTACAATGCAGCAAACCGATAAACCAAAATTTAAATTGAGGAAATAAAATGCCACTCGAAAAACTCTTCACCGGCTCTGCAACAGCCAAGATAATAGATGTCCTCTGGGAGAACCAGAAGACAGACCTAACGCTCACGGAAATAGCGAATAAGGCCGGCATCCATTATACCTCTCTCATGAAGGCGCTGCCTCTACTTGAGAGGCTGGGCATGGTCACAATGACGCGGCAGGTCGGAAATGCCAAGCTGTATAAAATAAACAAAGGCGACGCTATGGTCAAAAGGCTTATCAAGCTCCTGGACGAGCTTAATGCACGCCTGGATGTACGCCCCGCCGAGCGCAAGCCTGTTAAACAGGAGATACCAGTTCCTAAGAAGATAAGCGGCTCCATCCCGAAAAGTCCCAGACCCGGGCTGGAGATACGCAAGAATCTTGATTCGGCTGTTTCCCGTATTAACGAGGGCAATCAATCCTGAGTCTCGATCGCCCATATTGTAGTTGGGATTTAGTCTATCTGACCCAATAAAATCAGTGGAATTCAAATCAATTCTTCAAATTCAGTATAATGCGCCGTATAACTATAGCTTACTATAGTAGTATATAATAGCCTGTAGCAAATCTGCAACCCATAATCAAAGTTACGGCACGGCAATCCCGGTTAAAGAAACCAACAAAGACGTATTTGACAGGATGAAACTCTACCGGCATCTAAATAATAAACCCTTATATCCATCTTCCTCCAATCCATACCTCCTGTGATTCCATGAGACCAATAGAAACATCAGAAGGCATAGGCGGCTTGCTTACCGCATTTCGCAAGCTTGCGCGCGGCAGGAAAAAGATAACCTTCATCGGCTGCCCCGGCTGGTGCAACCCGTTCGCTGAGCTTCTGGGCTATGTTCTGCGCGATGCAGGGAAGGAAATGGTTTTTATACCAAACTTAAGAAAGGAGCTGGCTGCGAAGGTCGAAATGTCAGAATACGGGATGCAGCTTGGCAAAAAAGCCGACCCTGCCTCTGATACGGTTGTACTGCTCGGGGGGCTTGCAATGCCCAAGATGGAAGTGGATGTAAACGGCTTGATAAGATTGATCGATGAGATAACGGACGGGCATCCCGATAGGCAGATACTCGGGGTCTGCGTCGGCGGGGTTTTCCAAAAAGCAGGATGGGATAAGTTAATCGATTTTGACTATCTTGTAGATGCGGATATGAAAGCTACAACTTACGGTTTCAAGTAGTCTATAATACACCCAAAGCATCAATGTTCGCAAGCAATGTGAGTATCTATAAAACTCCCGATTTGAATAAATATCAGTACCATAGCAGCGTATATCAGAAGTATTCCACCTGGCTCTGGAGGTGCCGCACCATTAATAACGCTCATATTGGAATAAATTCCCATCAATCCACCAGCTATGATTGCAAAAAGAACGAAGTTTACGGTCCAGTACCCGTTGCTATATGATTTTACATAGATCGCAAGCAGCATGATAAAAGTAATCCAGAGCTTAAACATGACCATCCCATCGAAACCCTCTATCATAAATGATGTTCTTATAACTGGATTAGCTTCGCTGTACGGACCCTGTGAGCTCATCATATACGCACTTGTAATCCCGTCGCCTACGCCGAAAGCGAGAAACGCCAGGGAATACAGTCCCCTCTGCAGGGTTATATTTTTTAATATGATTGTAACTAAAGCCTTTAGTACCCTGAACATAAGTGATATATATCAGTAAAGAAGAACACTATCTTATATACAAATTTGTGAAAAGTGTGTGAACCCTCAGTAAAATCCTGAATACCTGACGGATTCGTATAACATCTTTATGCCATTTCTACAAAATAAAAGTGATAATAATGGACTGGGAACCTGACGCAGCAAAGGAACTTGAAAAAATACCGGATAGCGTTCGCAAAATGGCGAAAATGGGTATAGAGACATCAGTAGAGAAAAAAGGCAAGAGCCTTGTTACTACTGAAGATGTTAAAGAAGCGATAGAGCGCGTTGGCGCCCTGATGGAAAAAGACGAAAAGACCACTAAGATAGCGGTCGTTAGATGCGATATTGTGAGTGAGACCTGCCCCGGAGTTGCATGCTTTAAGGCATTCAATAAAAGGAAGGTACGTTTTAGCGAGTACGGCAAGGATACTGAGATCATTGGTTTTTTCACCTGCGGAGGATGCCCGGGCAGGAGGGTATTCAGGCTCGTGGACAGCCTTCAAAAACATGGTATTGATGTAATCCACCTCAGCTCGTGCATGCTGATGGACACGGGCTATCCTAAATGCCCGCATATTGATGAGATCAAACAGATGATCCTCAAAAAAGGTGTGAAGGTAGTGGAAGGGACACACCACTGAGAGGAATATTTTAAATGCAGGAAAAACAGTTATACGTCAGGATTTTAGAAAGCTTTATTACTATTCGTAGATATACGAACAATTGGAGGTATTATGACCATAACAAAAGACATGACAATAGAGGAAGTAGTCACCCAGTATCCTGAGACCATGATGGTATTCATGAGACATGGGCTGCACTGTGTCGGATGCCACGTATCAGCTTTTGAGAATATCGAAGAAGGCGCGACGGCGCACGGGATCAATGTAGATGCTCTGGTAGCCGACCTTAACAAAGTCGTCTCATCCAGAAAGAAGTAAAAACTTCACGAAACTATTCTAGTGCCTGTTCCGCCTTCAAGCGCAGGCACAGCCTTTTCGAGGCTTGAGATGATCGCGGTTTTTCCGCCTGATTTTATGAATTTTATCGCCGAGAGCACCTTTGGCTCCATACTGCCTTTTCCGAAATGTCCCTCTTTTACATATCGTTCCGCTTCGGAGACAGTTATTTCATCAAGATCTACCTGGTTATCTTTTCCGTAATTCAGCGCTGCCTTTTCGACATCTGTAAGGATAAGAAAAGTTTCAGCCCCTAAAGCCGATGCCATTAAACTGCCTGTCAGGTCTTTATCTACTACAGCCTCAATACCTACAAGCAAACCGTTCCTCTGTATAACCGGAATCCCGCCGCCTCCTGCTGCGATTACGATGGCGCCTTCCCGAATGAGATTTTTGATGATATCCTCTTCAACGATTTTTTCAGGTACGGGTGAGGGCACAACCCTGCGGTAGCCTTTTTTATCCTTTATCATTCTCATCCCCCGCTCCATCAGCCTGCGCGCTTTAGATTCAGGATAATAAAGACCTATGGGCTTTGTAGGGTTCTCAAAAGAGGAACACGATCCATCGATGATTACCTGAGTCAGCACCGTGACGACCTGCTTTTTTATCCCGCTTTCCCTGAGTCTGTTATCGAGCGACTGCTGGAGCAGATAACCCAGCATCCCCTGCGTTTGCGCTCCGCAGACATCCAGTGGCTGCGCCTGCACAGAGCCGCATTCTTCCTGCATCGCAAGGATGTTTCCTATCTGTGGACCGTTTCCGTGGGTCAGGACGACATCAAACCCTTTCTGGATTATCTGCGCGATCTCACGGCAGGTTTCATCTATCATTCGCTGCTGCTCAACAGGGCTGCCTCTTGTAGGATTCAAAATTGCGTTGCCGCCAATTGCAATTACGAGCAAGGTCATATTAGCCCGGTATTACAAATCACTATTACAGATCAACAATCCTCTTTCCTCTTACTTACTCGCCTCTTTAAACCTCTTCACCACAAAATCCCGGTCCAGCGACGCCAGGAAATGCCCGGCGCGCGGTCCTGATTTCAGCCCCAGCAGTGCCAGATATACAGCCTCAAACACCTTCTTCCCGTCGATCCCGACATCCTGCGCAACCTTGTACAAATTTTCATGTATCTCCTGACCGCTCATACCGCGCTCAAGCTCATCAGCAAGTATCTCAAGCGCGCGCTTCTGCTCTTTCGTTAAGCTCCTGGCTTGAGGGGGGAACGTCTCTTGCACCTTGAATTTTACCATAGGCGGCGCATACTTATCAAGCCAGTTCTTGGCATTGGTTGCCCTCTGCCTGATAGCCTCTGTATCCGAGGTATCGTATCCGCTGCGCTTAAGGACAGTAAGCAGATAATCGAAGCCCTGTTCATCAGCGATTTGCACGGCTGTCACCATATGCCTGAACGGGATATCAGTGGGTTTTGTGCCTTCGGTCCGGGAAAGCTGGTACGCCCTCTTATCGCCTTCTACCTGGTCATACTCATCGACCAGGTTAAGCAGCGCAAGCCCCGGGTCAAATTCAATATGCTTATCAGGCCTCTGCCTGATTATCAGGTAGCGCAGTACCTCAGGCGGCACTATCTCAAGCATATCGTTGATAGATATCGCAAGACCTGTGGATGAGTGCATTGCTCCTTTGCCTTTCAACATGATCCATTCATACACTATAGGATACGGGGGCTCGTAATCGTATATCTCGCAGCTTATCCGTTTTCCCGTATCATATGAGCCGCCTGCAGTGGCATGGTCTTTGCCGAACGGCTCAACAGTTGTCCCGAATATGGGCCACCGCGCAGGCCAGTCCACGCGCCATGTGAGTTTACCTCCACCTTTCATGGACACCGTGCCTTCAGAGCCGCATTTGCACACATAATCCACAGTTCCTTTTTCAACATCGAATCCCGTAACTTTTGTCGTGCTCAATCGTCCGCATTCGTTACATATGGGATTGAAGGGACTCCACTCGGGTTCTAATTCCCTGCCTGAGACTTCGGTAAGTATGCGGGCTATGGCATCCCTGTTGATAAGCGCTTTTTTAATTGCATCAACATATTTCCCCTCCTTATAGAGTTCATCCGCCCTGTAAACATCAGGCTTGATGCTGAGCGCATGCAGTGCATCGATGAACGGAAGCAGGAAATGCTCGGCATAACTCTTATGAGCGCCACAGGGGCACGGGATTTCAGAAAGGGGCTTCCCGATATGATCCTCATAGCTCTTCGGAAGGAAAGGATATACTTTGCGGAGGGGGTCGTAGGTGTCCGCTATGTAGATAAGACGCGCATCTGCGCCTTTATCCCTGAGCGCCTTGTAAACTGTATCCGCCGTGACCACCTCTCTCATATTGCCTATGTGGATAGCTCCGGACGGCGTTATTCCGGAGGCTACTGTATGTTTTTTTCCACGTTCAAGCACTTTTTCCGCAATAGCATCTGCCCAGTGTATTGTCTCTTCTGTCATAAACCGATGTCCTGCTTTACTTGATATAGTTGTATGCTTCGCATACCTCTTCATCTGGTAAGCCTTTCTTAAAGGTCTGTTATTGTCCTCTAAAACCGCACAAGAGATATTAAAAGATACTCTTATTGTCTTTGCCTTTCAATTCTAAGGGTATGGTGCGCGTAGTAGTTGGAGGGACATTTGACCCGTTACATGACGGTCACAGGGCATTATTAAAGAAAGCCTGTGAATTAAGCAACAGTGGTGGGTTATTTATTGGGCTGACATCAGACAGGATGGCTAAAAACAAATCCCATAAAGTGGATGATTACAGTACGCGATATGATGCGGTCATGGAATTCATAACTGCACAAGGAATAAAGCCTGAAATAATCAAGCTGGACGACCCGTATGGTCCTACATTGCGTGACAATTTTGACTACATTGTTGTCTCCCCGGAAACGCACCCGACCGCATTAAAGATAAATGAGATACGCCGGGAAAAAGGCTTACAGCCAATAGATATCGTGCTTGTAGATTATGTTCTTGCAGAGGACGGTTTGCCCATATCCAGCAGCCGCATCAGCAGAGGGGAAATAGACGAGCACGGAAAGGTATTGAAGAAGAGAGCAGGAAGACGCTGAATTGCGGCATATTTTGCCTCAACTTACCAAAATTTGTCGATATCTTAACGATTAATATACACTGAACCAATGTGGTATCCATGGCAAAACAAAAAGACAGGCATGTAATGGAAGCTCTCGGAAAAACGCGTGTAGTCGTAGAGAACGGGAAAGTTGTCGAAGCCGGGGAACCGCAGACGGAATACTGCCCCATATTCGATAAGGTCCGCGGGATAAAGAGATTCACATCAAAAACCGCAAAGGAGAATATCGAATTCCGTATGAAGGATTTCGGATTGTTCACCGGTGACCGGGCTATCGAGATGGAGATATTCGTGGGTTTTGGAGCAAGCGAGACCTTCATGACGGGCTTGAGGCGGGGACTGCTTGATACCTGCGTTACAGCATGCGATGGGGCAGGGACGGTTATTACGAGTAACCCGAAGCTGGCGCAGGGCATGGGTTCACGTATCTCGGGGCTTGTTGAGACATCTCCGATACCGAAGCTCATCGAACGGATACGGGAAGTCGGAGGAATAGTTCTTGACCCTGAGACCGCGGCTCTTGACCAGGTCGCGGGCGTGGAAAGAGCTATCGAGCGTGGCTTTAAGAAAATAGGCGTCTCGGTCACTAACGCTAAAGATATGCGCGCCATCCGCGCTCTTGAGAAAAAATATAAAGTACAGGTCGTCGGCTTTGGCGTACATACCACTGGCATGCCTGAGGACGAGGCAAAGGAATTCCTTAACCTTGTGGATATGACCACGGGATGCACCTCCAAATGGATACGCGGCTGCATCGCTGGCAAAACGATAGCGCAGTTCGGTACTGCTATTCCCATATTCGCAATCACGCAGTGCGGGAAGGAAATGCTGCTTGAGCGCGCGAAAGAGGTAACAGACCCGATCCTTATCAATACAATGAAGCTGCCCGTGCAGCCTGATGAGAAGCAGCCAAGACCGCTGATTTGAGTCAGGGGAGAGCTGATAGTAATTAGCTCCAGGATTTAGCTTTAATGCCCTTGATTTGTTGTAGCATACAGGGAACTCACCGCAAAGTTCGCAAAGTATCGCTGCATTTTTCTTTGCGAACTTTGCGCTCTTTGCGAACTTTGCGGTGTTTAATTAAGTCGGTTCAGAGATATTCTCCAAATATACCAATATTTGAAGAATTGTTCTCATCTTTCACCTAAAACATGCTATTTAATCGCATATTAGATTTATCGCAACCATATATCTTATTATGCGATTTAATTGAATTAAACAGAATGAATATGCGATAAATTCTCACATATTAGCTGTTACCTGCGTTCATCGGCGTCATACTCTCCAGCGTCCGCTGTGATACACAGAAACGAATACCTTCGCCTCGCTCTTGCCAAATAGTTATCATCTCTCTCCGCAATGCCCTGTGTAATCGATAAAATAATTACACCTAAAACTAATGCTATTGTCGAGAAGCAATTACAGAATGGAGAATAAATAATGTCAATAAGAGAACTTGAAGAGGAAATCATAGAAATTGAAAAAGTAAAGGAACATTGCAGACCAGGTAGTTTAGAATGGAACAACATTGACGCCATAATCACTGATAAGAAAAGAAAACTCAGCAGACTGAAAAACCAAGAAGATAGTGAAGAAGATGATATATTTGATAGTGAAGATGATGATATACTTGGCGGCTGTGGAGGAGATTGCGGTAGTTGTGGTGGAGGAAGGTGACAATAAATATACGGTACTTTTTAAAGTTATAGTGAGAGGTTAAGCTTTTTTATTTTTCCAGCATCTTTTTCATGGGCGTCCAATAGTAATCGTGCCATCCTTTACTTATTTCATCGTATTGCTCATCAGGAACTCCTGTCTGGGTAAACGTGAGACGAGTCCCATCTTTTATTTTTTCCAGATAAAAAGTAGCTTTAGAATAATGACCCTCAGGCCAATCTTTCCCACGCCATGACTGGACGATTTTTTTATCGGGGACAAGTTCAAGGTTTACACCTGTGATGTATTCTCCATATGCACTGAACTTACCACCGACCTCACGACTTATGCTTGCTTCTTCACCAGTGAATTTGGAATGTTTTCGTGAATCCATTAACGCCTCATAGACTTCATGAGGGCTGACTTTTAAGGTCACTGACTGTTGAATTGTTTTCAACTTGCCTCCACTTATTCAATTTTCTGCCAGAGACCTATTATATTACCTTCAGTATCTTTGAAATATGCTGCATAGCCCATATCTGCAACTGGCATTTTTCCTCTAACTACTTCACCACCCATTTTCTTCACGTTTTTCAAGGCATCATCGATATTCTCAACATTAATTGTAATGATAGGAGAAGTGAGAGGACGCTGACGCTTCATCATACCGCCATTTATTGCACCTGGCTCTTTGGGCATACCGTTTTCATCCACAGGCGTAGTCCCGATAAGAATGTATTCCATGCCCTCCATGGTGTCCATCTTCCAACCAAAAATGCTTTCGTAGAATTTCTTGGCCCTTTCAAGGTCGTCTGCAGGAATTTCAAAATGTACTACTTTGTCCATTGAAAATCACTCCTCATGAAAAGATTATAAAGCCTTATTGATAAATGTTTTGTTTAGAACCTATCCATCCACATCAGCACAACACCACATCATCATCGATTTCCCATCACCGATTAAAGCCCTGAACATGGATTATAAAACTGTCAGGCATCATCTTGGGGTTTTAGTCAAAAACGGGATCGTCACAAGAGATAACGGTGGATGCACTGCTTTATATTTTATTTCAAAGAACATAGAATCTGACTTAAATCAGTTTAACAGCGAACTCCGGTAAAATAAAGGATAATTAAGAACTACCTGCTAATCAATCAAAAAGTCTTTATATTATTAATCTTAAACGGGAGCTAAGCCTTTGCAGTAAGATACCACCCCACCACCCACCACCCAAACTATTTTTCTACTGCAAGGGCTTCTAATCTTTTGATACTTAAATGGTTTTTCCCAAACTTTGCCCCAGCCCACGCACCGGACATGAATTAGAGACCTTGCTGCAGGTACAGGAAAACTATTAATAGTTTGGTAGTTTGAAGAAGTTCAAATGAAGGTGTTTTATGCCTTTTCACGTGATGCTGATACCTACTTTACGCTGTCCTTCTAAATGCAGTTATTGCTGGAGTTCCGAGAGCGGGTCTCCGGTAATGAGCATTGAAACCATCGAAGAAGTGGTTAAATGGCTCAAGAATTTCCGGAATGAACCGGTCACCTTTACTTTCCACGGCGGGGAGCCACTCCTTGCGGGTGCGGATTTTTACCGGAAAGCCCTACCGCTACTGGCTGATGGTTTAAGTAACCTGAAACCGGCTTTCGCCATGCAGACCAATCTCTGGAAAATGACCCCGGAACTGGCCCAGATCCTGGCGAAATATAATATTCCCCTGGGTTCCAGTCTGGATGGTCCCGAGGAGCTTAATGACCTGCAGAGAGGAAAAGGATACTACAAGAAGACCATGAAGGGCTATGAGATTGCCAGGGCAGCCGGTCTCAAGGTGAGCTTCATCTGCACCTTTACCTCCTATTCTGTAAAGTTCAGGGAGGAAATCTTCAATTTTTTCCTGGACAATGGTTTTACTCTTAAATTACATCCTGCATTGCCATCAATACGTTCCGAAAACCCTGATAAATGGGCACTTGATCCGAAAGAGTATGGGGAATTGTTAGTTTATCTCCTTGACAAATATCTGGAGAACATGGGTAAGATCGAGATCATGAACATAGACCACCTGTGCAAATGCGTGTTCACCAACCGGGGCACTGTCTGCACCTTCGTGGATTGCATGGGGCATACCTTTGCCGTGGGACCCGATGGGAGCATATACCCCTGCTATCGCTTTATAGGCATGCCGGAATACGTTATGGGCAATGTTCGCGACCATCCCAGCCAAGAAGATCTTGCTCAATCCGATGCATGGAAGCTTATGTTCCGGTATAAAGAATATGTGGATAAGGAATGCGGGGAATGCAAATACATCAAATTCTGCCGCGGCGGATGCCCCTACAATGCCATAGCGCCTACCGAAGGTGAAATAAAGGGGGTTGATCCCCACTGTATCGCCTATAAAAGGATATTCGAGGAAATAACCGAGCGGTGGGAGAAGGAGTTCTTGGGAGGCTCTGATATGGGAATGTTCGGCTTCCAACCGGGACCCGTGAGGGATGCCAGGCCGGGGATAATGTCTATAATGCTTAAGCGGCTCTGATTATATGAGATTTGTTAAGGGCTAAAATACATTTTAAATGTAAAGCCCGCCGTTGATATCTATGATCTGACCTGTTATGTAATCCCCGTCTTCAGATGCAAGGTAAGCCACAGCCCCTGCGACTTCTGAGGCTTTTCCCAGCCTTCCCAGAGGTATTTTAGAGAGAATACTTTTCATCGCTTCATCAGGGACAGATTTCACCATATCCGTATCTACAAATCCGGGCGCTACTGCATTTACTGTGATACCTTTCCCTGCAAATTCCTTCGCCAGTGCTTTTGTGAGACCTATCATCCCGGCTTTGGATGCTGTGTAGTTCGCCTGCCCGAAATTGCCCATCCTCCCGATAACCGATGAAATGTTTATGATCCTGCCGTACTTCCTCTCCAGCATCCCTTCCACGAACGCTTTGGTGCAATAGAAGGCTCCGTCAAGGTTAACTGACAGGACATCCGTCCACATGTCAGAGGTCATTTTGACAAAAGACTTGTCTCTTACTATACCGGCATTATTGACAAGTATATCTATCCTGCCAAATTGCCTTACCACCTCATCCCGCATACTGTACACTTCATCCATCTTACAGACGTTTGCCTTGTATATGTAGGAGTGCTTCCTGATGTTCTCTATCAACCGTGATATCTCCTTTGCCAGTTCCTTATTCTCCATCCTGTCTATCTTTTCGGTTAATCTCTCAAGCTCAACAGCCGCGCCTATCTGGTCAATCAGCTTTGAGACCTTCTCAGCGTGCTCTTTTGTTGTCTGGTAATTAATAACGACATCAGCCCCTTCCTTAGCCAGGCGCAGGGAGATAGCCCGTCCTATTCCCCTTGAGCCTCCTGTGACCAATGCCACTTTGCCTTCCAGTTTGCCCTTTCTTTTGCAGCCCATCGTATCATCTCTTTACCACCAGCGCCACGCCCTGACCGCCTCCGATACAGAGGGTTGCCAGGCCGTGTGTACCATTCCTTCTCTTCAACTCATAGAGAAGAGTGACCAGTATCCTCGCGCCGCTTGCTCCTATGGGATGCCCCAGGGCTATTGCGCCGCCGTTAACATTAACAACATCAGGAGCCAGACCAAGTTCCCGGTTGACCGCGATGCTCTGTGCCGCAAAGGCCTCATTCGCCTCTACCAGGTCAAGGTCCTTCGTACTTAAACCCGCCCGCTGCAGGGCTTTTTTACTTGCGCTGATCGGTCCTGTCCCCATTATTTCCGGGGGTACACCCGCCATCCCGTAGCTTTTGATGGTCGCAAGAGGTTCAATACCTTTCTCTCTGGATTTTTCTTCTGACATCAAAAGAACGCACGCTGCTCCATCGTTGACGCCTGAGGCATTGCCCGCGGTCACGGTGCCGTCTTTTTTAAAGGCGGGTTTCAGCCTGGCCAGCGCATCTTTTGTTGTCCCGAACCTCGGGAACTCATCTATATCAAAGAGCACAGGCTCTCCTTTTGACTGCGGGATTGCGACGGGGACTATCTCTTCCTTGAACTTCCCGGCTTTGATCGCAGCTTCTGCCTTGTTCTGGCTTTTCGCTGAGAACTCATCCTGCTCTTCCCTGCTGATGCCGAATTTTTGCGCTACGTTCTCAGCCGTGATCCCCATATGATAATTATTGAAAATATCCCAGAGCCCGTCATGTATCATCAGGTCTACAAGTTCGTCGTTGCCCATCCTGGCTCCCCAGCGGGCTTTCTTCAGGACATAAGGCGCCTGGGACATGGATTCCATGCCGCCAGCAAGAACAACATCCGCATCGCCCAGCATGATAGCCTGGGCACCCAGGATAATTGACTTTAATCCTGAACCGCATACTTTATTAACGCAATAGGACGAGACCTCAACAGGGATGCCGGCAGCTATTGCAGCCTGCCTCGCAACATTCTGCCCGTGACCTGCCGAGAGGACATTTCCCATGATTACTTCATCGATTTCACTTGATTTTACGCCCGCCCGCTTCAGAGCATCTTTCAGCACGACCGAGCCAAGCTGCCCCGGGCTGAGATCCTTAAGGCTGCCCCCGAATTTTCCGACCGCCGTACGGCAGGCGGATGCGATAACTACGTTTCTCATCATTCTCACCTCTTATATCAGCAGCCCGCCATCCACGCTGAGCACCGCGCCATTCACAAAGTTCGCCTCATCCGAAGCAAGGTATAAGAGCGCGTATGCAATGTCATCTGGCTGTCCGAGCCTTTTCAGGGGTGTTTTCTCTTTCATCATCTCAAGGATTTTTTCAGGAACCCCTGCTGTCATTGGGGTTGCAATGAACCCGGGGGCTACGGCGTTTACACGTATCCCTTTTTTCCCCAGTTCCTTTGCCAGGGTCTTTGTCATACCGATCAATCCGGCCTTGGCTGCCGCGTAGTTGGTCTGGCCGATATTGCCGTATAAGCCTACAATGGATGATACATTGATTATCTCGCCTGTCCCGTGTTCTGTCATTGCATCGACCACTGCCTGTATGCAGTTAAAAGGTCCTTTAAGATCGATAGTAATGACCTTATCCCACTGCTCTTCAGTCATCTTCGATACGAGAGCATCCTGGTTTATGCCTGCATTGTTTATCAGCACGTCGATCTTACCGAATCGTTCCAGCGCCTCCCGGACAACCTGTTTTGATTGTTCCCTGTTGGATACGTCCAGTTTAGAGAAGAACGCATCTCCTCCGGCTTTCCCGATCTCTTCAACTATTTCGTTACCCCCTTTTTCGTTAAGATCCGCCACAACGACTTTAGCCCCTTCCTGTGCAAATAGCAGGGCGGTCTGTTTACCAATACCGCTTGCTGCTCCGGTTATAATTACAACCTTGTTCTCAAGTCTCATGTTACACTCTGCTTTGATTTCCGATTATTTCTTTTGCGTTTACTTTTCTTTTCATTAGCGCCATTGTCACCATTCGTATAAGACCTGGGCTTCAGCCATTCCGCGATCCTGGGGCAGACCTCTCTCTGCGACTTCCCGCCCACAAAGATGCCGATATGCCCGGTCGGGAAAACCATCATCTCTTTATCCGTGCTCGATACTGCATCTATCAACGGTTTACTTGCATCGTTGTGGACCAGGTGGTCATATTCTGCTAAGACATTAAGCAGAGGCATGGTGATATTCTTCAGATTTATCCGCTTTCCGCCTATAACCATCTCATTTTTGATAAGAAGGTTCTTCTGATAGCAGTCTTTTATGTACTGCCTGAAGGTCTCGCCTGCCTGGTCAGGACTGTCAAATATCCATTTCTCCATTCTCAGGAAGTTCTCAAGTACTTCCTTATTATGAAGCGAGCTGTTCCCATCATTGGAATTGCAATCAAGCTGGTCAAACATGCCCACATACTTTGCGATCATGAGCTTAACCGGATCAAGAAGCAGGAAGCCGGAGTTCAGAAAATCCCCGGGAACCATCCCATAATAATCCACTATCTTATCCACATCCATATTTTTTGCCCAGATGTTGAGAAGGCATTTATCAGTTTCGAAATTAACAGGCGTTACTAAAGTGACCAGGTTTTTCACTTTTTCGGGATGCAGCGAAGCGTACATCACAGAAAAAGTCCCTCCCTGGCATACACCCAGCAGGGTAATTTTATCCATCCCTGATATTTCCCTGATTTTATCTACGGAGTTGTTCATATAGCCGTTCACATAGTCATCAAGCGTGAGATACCTGTCCATACCCGCGGGATATCCCCAGTCTATGATGTAAACATCAAAACCCAGTTCAAGCAGCTTTTTTATGACGCTTTTATCCGGCTGCAGGTCAAGAATATAGTAGCGGTTCACAAGCGCGTACGTTACGAGCACCGGAACCGGATATGGTTTTTGAACTGCAGGGATGTAATGTAGAAGCCTCATCCGATCTTCCCTGTAGACAACCTCGGATGGTGTTGTCCCGACCGAAAAGTCAGGATGGTCAAGAAATATTTCTGTTCCCTTTACAAATTTGTTAATATCGTTTTGCATTATACAAAGTCCATTCATAATATCCCCTCAAAGCAAATTTTAAAGAGTGGAATGTCCCTTCCCGGACAATTTATCAATCTGGCTGGCTAATTCCTTTGTTTTTTTCCGAAGCGCGAATAATTCTTTATTTATTTCATCGATGTCGGTCTTTGTGGGAAGGTTCATCTGCTTCAGGTAGTTTTCCTCAAGCATTTCCCGGTTGTATTTCTGGAATTCCAGGAAATACGACATGAATTTTCCCATCTCCGAAGAAAAGTGACCTGAACTCATGAATTCCTTGAAGGTAGAGCTGTAGGTATCGATCCAAATATTATACAATTGCTTGTATTTATCTGGGCTTATTTCACCCTGCATTTCGGTCTCGATCTTCTCATGCATCTTTTTCATGGATTCCATGAATACCTTCTGGAAATCGGAATTGAGATCCATCCAGCCTATATAGAAATTAGCAAAATTTGAGAAGCCGGTCATCATCTTATCATATTTCTCGCGTGAAGGTCCAATGGCAGGCATCTCTACCAGCCTGCCTAAGGTCGCCTCGTAGGTGTTTAACCAGGCTTCAAAAAATTCGTGTGCCGGCTCAGAACCAGAGCTGTCCATAATTAAGTCCGGCTTGCAGCATTGAAATTCGATTTCGCACACGCTTTTGCCATCTTGATATATGCATCAGTATATGCTTTAGCTGCAATTTTTACAGGTTCCATTGTCTCCTTCATCGGGCCGATCATCGGCATGTCGTCAAAGAAGGAATCAAAAGCCTTTTCATACATCTTTATCCAGAGATCGCAGAATTCTTTATACGACTCCGGGCTGGTTGTGAGGCTCAGTTCCTTGCTCTTTTCTGACATTTTTTCAATCGCTGCAACCCATGATTTATACATGTTCACATAAGTATCGGCATTTTGCAGGAAGTCCTCATACATTTCTTTTGAGGTCTTGGCGGAACTGCCGTCTAAAACCTTGCCGAAGTTCTCCTGGTACGTATCCATCCACATGTTATAAAATTCCCTGTAATCTTCGGGGCTTGCTTTGCCTTTTGAAATTTCAGCGGCTTTATCAGAAAGCTTGACCATGGATTCTATCCACGGCTTGTACATCCTGGCGTACGAATCTTTCCATAGTTTGGACATCTGCTTATGTGTTTCCGAGAATACATCTGGAATGCCGGTATATTCACCGAATATCTCTCTTGTGCGTTCCATAGCTGGCAGCGCAAGCATATCATCCAGCATCTTCTCGTACGACTTCATCCATATATCGTAGCATTCTTTATACTTCGCAGGGTCAGGCTCGCCCTTTATAAGCTCATGTGTTTTCTTTGAGTTCTCCTCTAACTCGGCTATCCAGGACTTGTACAGCCGGTTGGATTCCTCTGCACTGTCCAGGAGCTTTTCAAGCATTTCCTTGCCTGTGCTCTGTGTAGGAAGTGGATATAGCTTGCCAAACGTGTGCTGGTAAGTTTTTACCCATTCACTGTAGAATTCCTTGTATTTTTCTGGCATAGCATCCTGTGATATAAGAGCTGCCTTTTCAGACATCTCTCCCATGGATTCGACCCATGGCTTATACAGCCTCAAATGTGAATCGCCCCACATTTTCAAAAAGCCGGTGTAGTTCTCGGTCCATACACTGTATACATCCGTTTTTTGATGCGCATCTCTTCTTTCTTCAGTTTTTTTGACCATAATGGATACCCCATTCTAATAATAATCATGATAATAGACCATTCCGGTATATAAAATTTTTGCTTGTAATATAATTGTTAGTAGCTGCCAGAGAGCCAACTCTTTTTTCTCAGAAAGGACAAATTAAAAAAGATGGTACAAATGAGTTGTACCGGCTTGAAATACCAGGTGATCAATGAAACTATTTTCTTGCCACTTCTCTTACAATATCACTTGCGCTGACTATGCCAATAGGTCTATTCGATGCTCCGACGCCCTGCTCCGAGAAAATAAGCAGTCTGTGTATATGCTTATCTCCCATTATCCTTGCGGCCTCTGCCAGTGTAGATGTCGGCTTTGCCGTTTCAATATAAGGGGTCATAATAGACTCTGCCGCCATGTTCTCCCAGTTCTCTTTCCCTATCACCGTAAGTATATCCATGTTAGAGATTACACCTACTGCGCTACCATCATGCCCGATGACAACCGCTTCTGAAAGGCTATGCTTACTCAGCAGGATTGCAATCTGTTTGATTGTAGAGCCCATTGGAACAGTTACTACGCCTCTGGTCATTACATCTCTTAATAACTTTTTTTCCAGTTTCACAGTATATCTCTCCAACTATTAGTAAAGGAGTACACAGTTATATAATTAATCGCTAATGATTAATAATAATTTATGATTAATAGTTAATTATTGGCAATCTGCCTTTAGGACTTGTTTCATCAGACGGTAAGTCTCTGTTCTGCTGAAAAAATATCTCTATATAAGTAAATGCCAGGCTAATTCAAGATAAGAGAGACAGACAACTTTCCAGTGTACCGTTCCCGATAATGTCCGGGACTACGCCATGTTTTCGCATCGCATTGGCAGTTTTTTGACCGATAGCGACGACGTGGAGCTTTTTTGCATGTACATGATTAAAACCTGACGATTCGAAGGACTTTGCGCTGGTGAAAATCACGGCATCCGCCTCTTTTAAGGCATCGGCAACGCTAATGCCTGCGGGCTCAAGTCTGTACGCCGCTGCCTCCACTATCGTAGCGGCTCCTGACGCAAGGGACTCTAACAGTTCCGGGTTCGGTACCTCGGCGCGTGCAATTCCTATTGTTTTCCCGCCGATATCGCCAAGATACCCGGCAAAGTGCTCTGATGAGAACTGCGCTATTACCTCGCTGAACATGCCATGTTCTTCCACTCTCTTTGCTGTTTTCGGGCCCACGCTCACTATTCTTACGGTCTTTGCCGGTTTTCCTCTCTCAAAGAGCTTATCAACACCGAGCGCGCTTGTAAAAATAAGTATATCAATCTCGCCTTTCGACGCCATCCCTGCCAGGCGGGAAAGGGGCGCCGGGTCTGTGGGGTCGGATGCGGTGATCGTGGAGATTACGAGCGCCTCATGGCCATATTTCCGGAATAGTTCATGGATCCCTTCGGACTTCTCTTTAAGCTTGGTAACGGCGATTTTCACAGAACTAAGAATTGCATCTTAAAGCATAATGCTTTTGTGGGACATTTTCATGATTCCTAGACCCGCGCCGGGCATCGGATGATAGGATGATGGTGGGGTTGGCGGAGAGGATGGGAATGGGATTTGGAGATTTTCTACAGTATGCCGCCAGTGGAAGAAAAATTTTATATTTGATAGAGTTAGTATAAACAATATTATGAGCTCAACCGTCTGCATACCTCAAAGTGAATACGATGAATTATTGCGAAAAGCAAGCCTTCTGAACAGCATAATAGATTCAGAGAGCCTGACAACAGAGGAGCTTGAAAGGCTAAAAAAAGCGCGGATGGGTCCCAGTATAACCGAAGAAGAGTTTTTAAAAAGGCATCCAGAGCTTAAATAAAATACATAAATGTACGAACTTATAATAAAAGAGCAGTTCGACAAGTCTTTTTCTATCCTCAGTGACATAAATATTTATACAAATCAAGTTTGAATCTCTTTGTTCGGTAATATTTTGTAGTCTGTCTCTTGAGGTCTTCCAAGGATTGCGGTAGTGTAGATCCAAGAACTTCATCTT
>CABMIB010000048.1 GCA_902386135.1 uncultured archaeon | reverse complement strand
CTCATCTATAGAAAAGTTTGGAAGAAATGATTCTCCTCTCGGTGTTATTGTCATTTTAACACTTCCCCATTAAAGAATACACTTGATGATTCTTAAAAATTACGGAGACCTTAGAATCATGCTATAGCTCTGAGACCATCAACTTAAGGATTTATAACTCTAAAGAATGATGCTATACATACATCTCACATTCAAGAGGTTGTTACCAATTAAGAGGTATTTATCGAATAATTAACTGTTTTTCGATTGCAGTTGAACCAGTGTAACAGTTACAATATGTAGAGATAAAATTAGGGTTAGAAGACTCTTATGCTATTGTAAAAAGTTACACTGGTATACTTTGTAAAGCGCTTCATAGATATATTCTGATTTTAAAATTTTCACCAAAATTCATGCATTGCATAACGTTTTTATAAAAAGAACATGGATTTCTTGAAGAACTTGTTTATTGGACAACGAGTTGAGCTATTGTAACTTGTTACACTGGTAATTATAAAAAAATTATAGTTCGATGCGTTGTGATTTTACAAAAATCAGATGCATAAATCAGAGCCTCTTGAATGTGGGATAAATCCTTAAGTTGATGGTCTCGATAGCTCTGTATGAAAAAATAGTTCGCATAAAAAAAGATAATATTCAACTAACTGAATTTTTAAAAGAGATCGAAAGAATTGATGACGAAATTATAAAGCAAGAATATATGCCTGCTTTGCGAGACATGAGGGCTTTGATAGAAGGACTTTGTAAGTATATTTGTCAAACAAATGATATCCAAATTAAGTCGGATGATCCAAATATCAACCATTTATCGAGTGCGCTTTTAGAGAACAAGATTATAGACTATCATATTTTACCATGGTTTAATGCGTTTAATTCTGTTGCCAATGAAGCTGCACATGAGATAGATAGCTCAAAAATATTTGAAATGGAACAGGAAATTAAAAATGATTTATTTGAGACAACAATAAAATTAGGGCAACATTTAATATTACAACTTTTTTCCAAAGTATAATCACCCTCCTACTCCCAGAACCTCTTCGTCTTCGCATAATTCCTCTCCGCAATCAGAATATCCCTGTAAAACTTCTCCTCATCCTCCCTCATCTTCCGAATAACCCTCGAAGGAGTCTCTGGTCCAATCCCCCTCGACGCCAGTGCAATCGCTGCAGTCTTCCCCTGCGAGAGCGCAAGATTGGCATTGCGGTAAACCCGCACCATCGTTTTTAGGGTATTTTATCTTTATACTCTTATATAAGTACATGAAGTTTTTAAGTACATAAAGCGTGTATGAGTATGTAAGAAGTCGATGCAAGACGTTAAAAGTTAAGTGAAAATTGCGGAGGAATGAATTTTTGGAAGCGATCAAACAAATTGTCAGAATACCCAAAAATCATGAAATAAAAGTAAAGGTTCCCCAAGAAGTTCCTGAAAATGAAGCAGTAGAGGTGATTTTAATTATTAAAAAAAGACAGGATAGCTTCAAAGAAAAAATTCGAGAATTAAAAAAAGCTGCAAAAGATGAACTTTTCCTTGAGGATTTGAAAGAGATATCTGAGGATTTTAGATCAGTTGATTTAGAAGGATTAGAAGAAGATGCAGTATAAATGGCACATATTCTTAGCTAATCTCGACCCTGTCATTGGGTCCGAACAGGGGAAGACCCGTCCTGTTATAGTAATAAGCGAAGAAGAAATAAATCAGATTCTACCGGTAGTGAATGTTCTTCCTACAACTTCGAGAAAACCGAATAGAAGAATTTATCCTAATGAGGTTTTAATACCTGCTTCTACTGGAGGGCTTGATAAAGAATCTATTGTACTTTGTTACCAAATAAGAGCCATTGATAAAAAACGTCTAATTAGAGATATGGGTAAAATCGAGGATCTTGGTTTACACGAAGAAATAATCGATGCGTTATGTTTCCAATTGGGAATTATCAGATAAGGCGCACGCCACACTTTACTCCCAGAACCTCTTCGTCTTCGCATAATTCCTCTCCGCAATTAGAATGTCTCGATAAAACTCCTCCTCATCCTCCCTCATCTTCCGAATAACCCGCGAAGCAGTCTCAGGTCCAATCCCTCTCGATGCCAGGGCAATCGCCGCAGTCTTCCCCTGCGAGAGAACAAGATTGGCATTGCGGTAAACCCGCGCCGTCCTTTTCCTCTCTTCCTCGGTCTTCTCTTTCTCAGGTTTCTTCACTATCTTTATCTCCTCTTCCTCCCAAGGCTTGAGCGCCGCTATCAGCCTGCTGCTGCACAGCGGGCACTCCGGGCGCTCAGGCACGCTCTTCACCATTCTGATAGATTTCCATTTCTTGCAGTTCACGCAAAAAAGGATAACATGGTCGTCCATGATCCTGCTCTTCAGTGCCATTATTATTGAGCTGTCGGCCCTCTCAGGCGCCATAAGCTCTCTTCCGCCCATGAAACCCGCCTCGCCGATAGGGCTTGAGGGCTGTGTGATTAGCTTCAGATGTCCGCTCTGGATGGCGCCAAGGACTTCCCTTGCTCTTATTATATCGAGCTTGTCATGGAATATCTCGCGAACAGCCTCATCGTACATGGGTGTGTGCTCGAAAACGTCAAGCAGTTTTTTCATGCTTATGCGCTCATAATCGATATCCCTGCTCAGGGCGCCGAACTTGCGCGCCACATGCACCATTTTCCATTTGAGCAGTTGCGTGTTCTTCAACGTCATTTCGATAATCGGCTCAACGTGGTCGGGGCTTGTTGTAAGAAGCAGTTCTCTCAATCTTTCCGCGCTGAACATCCTCGGGAGTTCAAGTTTTATCCTGTACGGGTCGATCTCCATAGCCACGCTTGCGCCGAACCTTGCTGCAAGCAGCGATGTTACTACCCGTCCTATGGTCTCGTTCACCTTGTGCCCGCCGCATATGTTGAGCACAAGAGTCACCCCTTCCTGTTCGATAACCACTGTATCTTCGGTCGGCACAGTAAGACCTGCTTTAACCTGTTTCTTTACCAGTTCCAGTATCTCATTCGCTGCCTCGCTATCCGCAGGATATTCTATTCTATAGTCCTCAATGATTTTCCCTGCGCTTTCGCCGCCTGCAAGCTTTCCCATGATACGCTTCCTGATACTGCCCACTTCCTGAGCAACCTCATAAGGTACAGGTATCTCTTCGCCCACCCAGTTCGGTATCTCGCCCTGCGGGTCGCTGATAGGCTCCACCTTTATCATGCTTTTTTCGGTTATTAACTCGACAATGCGCCACATCTCGCCCTTTGCAATGAATACAGCTCCCGGTCTTGCAAAATCCATAACGAACGCCTCATCCAGTGCGCCCACTGTCCTGCCGCTCACAATATCGAATATCTCAAAGCGCTTTTCATCAGGAATCATGGAAAGGTTCTCGAAAAAATATTGCAGTGTCTGCCGTTTCCTCCTTATCCTGTCCTCCTCGACCCATATGAGCCTTGTATCGCCCAGTTGCTTTATTACCGCACGCAGGAGCTCGATCTTAAGGTCGCGGTAAGGGTAAGCTCTCTTTACTATCGAATAAATCTTATCAATCGCGAGTTCCCTGAAATCAAGCGCCAGGCCGCATATCTGGTTTGCAAGCGTATCTGTACTGTTCTCGTGAAGATCGATAGTCTCGATCTCGCCCGCCTTTGCTTTCCGTGTGATCGCAGAAGATTCTGCCGCATCATCCGCACTTATTGTGATTATAGTCCCGCTTGATATCTCACCTACCCAGTGCCCCGATCTCCCGACTCTCTGTATCAGCCGCGTGACCTCCCTTGGGGACATGTACTGGATCACGTGCTCCACATCGCCTATATCGATACCAAGCTCCATGGATGACGTGCAGATAAGCCCCCGGAGTATGCCAGTTTTGAAGTTGTTCTCAGCCTCTATACGCGCCTCCCTCGAAAGGCTTCCGTGATGGACTCCGATAGGGATATTGAGCATCCTGAACCTTGAGCCTAACATCTCTGCCGCTTCCCTTGTATTTACGAAAATAAGGGTGGATTTATGCATCCCGACGATATCGGATATTACCCGCAGATGCGAAGCCGCCTCAGGCGTGCACATCAATTTTCTTGATGATTCCACATCCTTTGCGCCGGGCCGGGGGCATATCACGCTGAAATCAAGCTGCTTTGCGAGGGAGACCTCAATTACGCGGCAGCTCCTCCCGGTTCCGGCAAGAAAACGCCCTATCTCATCAGGCATTCCGACGGTCGCGGAAAGACCTATCCTCTGGAACTCACCGCATACTTCCACAAGCCTCTCAAGCGCAATGGATAACTGCGCGCCCCTCTTTGATGATGCAAGCTCATGCACCTCATCGATAATTACATGCGTAACGGTTTTCAGGTTGTTCCTGAGCCTTTTCCCGGTTAGCAATACCTGCAAGGTTTCCGGCGTCGTGACGAGAAAATCCGGCGGGTTTAACGATTGTTTCTGGCGTTCATACGTTGTCGTATCCCCGTGCCTTACAGCGACCTTGATATCAAGCTCTTCTCCCCACCATTCCAGGCGCGAGAGCATATCCCTGTTAAGAGCGCGGAGCGGGGTGATGTACAGGACTGATATCCCGCGCCTCTCTTCTTTTTTTTTCTGCATGATGCTGTTAAATACCGGAAGCACGGCTGATTCTGTCTTGCCTGAGCCGGTAGGTGCGATTAGCAGAACGTGTTCTCCTGCCAGTACTGCAGGAATGGTTTTTACCTGTGGCTCGGTGGGGGTCGTAAAACCCTGCTTCACAAGTGCACCCCGAAGCCCGGGATTAAGTAAACCGAAAACGTTCATAAACACTAAAAAAGTGATTGCGGTATATATATTATTCTATCATATACGAACAATTTCCGGTCTTATTTTTGCCTGAGCAACATCTCCAGGTAGGACTCGCAGACCGTCGATTCCCTGTTTATTCCCAGTTTATCAATAAATCGGAAAATGCTCTCTACTTTTTCCTCGTAATTCTTAGAGTCCCTGAGGGCTATCTCTACCTCTATAAAATCACCCAGACTTCGCACATTGTCAAGGGCTATGGAAAAATCCCCTATCCTGTATATTTTCCGTTTCTTGACTATGGTTGCCACAGGTGAAAATCCCAGTGACGATAATATATCGCCCATGATGTTCGCGTCCTGGATTTCCACTTCAAACTCTTTCCTCGTTTTTGATACGCTGTCCATCTTAGGACCTTTGTAGGTCAAGAAATACTTGCTATCCTGGGCTCTTATTCTTAGCGCCTCGTCTGTTTTCTCAAAATCATAAGAAGATGAATTATAATAGGTATCTGCCTGGTTCTCTATCCCGATAGGGGCTGCGCCCAGAGCGATTATAGTCCTCTCGATATACTTCGGGTCTTCTACACGTGCTTTTATTTCTACTTCTATCATTTATTGCTTTTTTTGTCTTACTCCTATATCAAACTGTTCATTTTTTTCCAGAAGAGAACTGGTATACAAACATACAAACCGAGAATTAAAACCGGAACTCAGTTAAATATATGTAGAATGATTGTAATTCATCTCTATAAATCAGGGTGAGGATATGACAGATGATAACGTGGTATATATCGGAAACAAACCTGTGATGAACTATGTTCTCGCAGTGGTCACGCAGTTCAACAGCGGAGCATCGGAAGTCACCATCAAAGCAAGAGGAAGGGCAATATCAAGAGCGGTAGATGTTGCAGAAGTGACAAAGAACAGATTCATGGTGGAGTCGAAAGTGAAAGATATAAAAATCGCTACAGAAAGGATTGCTTCGGAAAGAGGAGAATCCAATATCTCTACGATGGAAATTGTAATGATCAAATAATTACATTTTAATATAATATTTAAAGGTGATAGATTCGCTCTTCAAAATCACAAGTTATTTAAAGCATCAGGGCATAATTATTTATAACCCGAAAAACGGGGTAAAAACGGGGTCTATACAGGATAGGAAAACATCTATAATGAGACAGCGAGGTAGTAACAAATGTTATTTATCAACAGGAGCTTATGCTCTTTACTGATTTCAAAATATGCATTGTTTTTAATCATAGTATTCTTTCTATCGGTAAGCGCGGTCTCTGCCCAGCAGGATGTATCCTGTTACCACTGCCATACGCAGGTTGTAACACAATTCAGGAACAATGTCCATTACCAGATGGGTTTTAACTGCGCAGACTGTCATGGAGGGAAAGAAGAGCCAAATGCATCCGTTATATCTGCCGATGTGATGTCAGGGAACTTTATCGGTAAACCCTCCAGGGAAAACATAACCGGTATCTGCTCAAAATGCCATGTACAGGAAGCAAAGGACTACAAGCAGAGCATCCACTGGGAACAGATCCAAAAAGGCCACCCTGAGGCTGCAACGTGTACAGATTGTCATGGGATCCATGAAATACGTGCGATAAGTGACCCGAAATCATCTTCAAACCACCAGAACAGCCCGGCTACATGTGCAAAGTGCCATGCCAATAAAGAATTAATGAGCGCCTGGTACTATGGGATTAAAACGGATAGATTTGATACTTACAAAGAATCCTTCCACTGGAAAGCATTGAGAAACGGGTATAACATAGTTGCAACATGTGCTGATTGTCATAACAACCACATCACAAAATCCCACACAGACCCTACATCGAGTACATACCCGGCCAACCTCCCAAAGACCTGCGGCAAAGCTGGCTGCCATCCCGGGGTCAGGTTCGATGCAGAGGTCGCCCTTGGTTTTGTCCACGATAAGGAATCCCTGCACACTGGGGAGCTGGTTTTTAATAAAACGAACTTAGATCCAAAGTTAAAAACATACTATCTCGGCCCATTCGACCTTGCCTACTGGATAGCTCTGTTTTTCAAGATATTGACTACGGGAGTTATAGGCGTCTTCGCAGGCATGGTGGTTCTGGATTTCCTCTCAAGATTCAAGCTTCAAAAGAGGTGGTAAGCGTTGGCTAAGCTAAAAGTACTGGAAGTTTCGGATACTGAAAGGCCAAAGGTAGATACTACTATGAGCGAAGTTTATTTTAAAAGGTTCACATTCAATCAACTTGTAGAGCACTGGGTGATGATCGGAAGTTTCATGCTCCTTGTAGTTACAGGCATGCCTGTCAAATTCCCTGATGCCTGGTGGTCTCCTGTCATCATTAACCTCGTTGGCGGGTTTGAGATGAGAACGCAGATACACCATGCAGCAGGCATCACGATGGTCCTCCTGGGTGTATATCACGTTACCTACCATCTCTTCATCGACAAGGAATCGCTGCTTGAGCGGAAAGTGTGGCCGACATTAAAGGATGCTAAAGATTTCTGGCAAACTATACTCTTTTATTTTGGAAAAGCAGAGCACCCGAAATACGGAAGGTATAGCTGGAAAGAAAAATTCGATTACTGGGGCGCTTTCTGGGGAATGGTGATGCTGTGTGTCACAGGACTTGTAATGATGTTCCCTTTCGTTGCGATGGATTACATACCCTACGCATACGTTCATCTTTCGACCATTGTCCATACGGATGAGGCGCTGCTGGCGACCCTGTTCATTTTCATAGTCCACTGGTGGAATGTTCATTACAGTCCCGAGGTATTTCCAATGTCGAAAGCCTGGCTTACCGGCAACCTGTCAGAGGAGCAGATGAAGCATGAGCATCCGCTTGAATACGAAGAAGTTATGAAACAGATGCAAAAGGGCGAAGATACCCCACCAAAAGCCTGATTTTATTTTCTTACAAGATAGTGCATCTGAGGGTAGTAGCAAATTCTTAAATATCTCGCTGAGTATTTGAAATGAGAATTGCGACTAGACTTGAGATGAACAAGTATGCACTACATGAAACATGATCACTGGGCTGGTAAACCGATATCCCCTATATCCATTGCCAGAGGCATGACCGTAACAGAATTAGTCGATGGTGTTTTTGACGGCATGGGATATAATGCAAAAGATTGGCTGAGGCCTGTCATCTTTTCAAGACCATGATTGATGATAACTCGACAGTTTGCCTGACGCTTGCAGGTGCAATGTCTCCTGTGGGCCTGGGCGGCGGTATAATCAAAATGATCGAGAACGGCTTTATCGATTGGATAGTCACGACCGGCGCAAACACCTATCATGATCTGCATTTTGCATACGGGCTGCCTGTGCACCAGGGGGATTTCACAGCAGATGATAATGAACTCGCGGAAAATGATGTCGTAAGGATATATGATGTATTCATCGATATGGAACGCACGCTTATAGCGCAGGATAAAATAATTCAGACGCTTACCCAAAAGGCCATTGAAAAAAACCAGCTGCCTGAGAAGTATTCAACAGCCAGTTACTATAAAATGCTGGGGAATGGAGTGCTTGAAACATCAAAACACCCGGAGCGCTCTTTCATCGCATCGGCTTCAAAACACGATGTCCCTGTTTTCGTGCCTGCGTTTGCCGACTCATCCGTAGGTATGGGTACGAGCTATCTTCCCATAATAGCATGTGCAAAATCCGGCTCAAAAAAGCTTGCGCCGCAGGATTTCGTTGACCCGAGCCCCACAATGGACGCTCTTGAAAGCGCAGCCATCGTACATCACAGCATGATAAATAACGTGTCCCGCGGTGTTCTTGAGGTCGGCGGGGGCGTACCAAAGAATTTCCTGCAGCAGACGGCGCCTATGATTTCCCAGATACTGGGCATGGAATGCCCGGGTGAGAACTATGTTGTCCAGGTGACTGTAGACCGCCCGGATCCGGGGGGACTCTCAGGCGCTACGATAAACGAAGGCAAATCATGGGGAAAAATACCGAAAGCAGGCGAGGGGAACGTTGTACCGTATCTCGATGCTACAGTTGGAGCACCTATCATTTTTGCTTATGCTCTTGAGAACTGCAAGCCGAGAAAGCTTAAGAGGTTTGGCAAGATTCTGCCTGACATAACGCAGGAAATGGTCGAGGCTGCTATGGCGAAAGTTGAAAAATGAGCGCCAAACAGTCTTAACTTTCCTCGTGCGTTATCCAGTAAGTCGCTTTGAACTTTTCTGCAAAAGTGTAGATATTCTTGGCCATTACAGCCCTGCCGTATTCCCTGAGATCTCCACCCTGGTCAAGGATGAATGTGTTCTCGCCAAGTTTGGTAACTTTAAATATTTCGCCTTTGTCTTCAGTGCCTACATGCAGCACGTCGCCGATCTTCAATTTACGCAGATCCGGTCGAACTTTTGTTGTCTCCACCATAGTATCACTTTCCTGCTTGCGCGCGCTCATAACTAATAAACTTTACCTGATCGTACAGCCAATCCCTCTAAAAAGAGTTTCAACACTTTCCTGGACACCTGCTGCATCATAATCTCCAAATATAGTTATTCGATATGTAACACTTATATCATTTTGCTTGCTATAAATATCAGCTATCCCGGCAGATATTACCCCATCCGCCTTGCTGATTACGTTTTTTATAATTTCAGGGTCGGCACCCTGCGGAATGAAAACCGAAATATCGCGCGTCACATTTCTTAAATTCGCGGCTTTCCACTCCAGCAGTTCTTTTTCATTCAAAAGCCTTACATTTTCTATCCGAAGCTCAATGCTCTTCCCGCCCCGTTCCAAGATAACGGTCCTTGGCGTTACTTTTTTTACGCTTCCGAAATGCACAACGCCCGAATATATATGCTTGAGAGCGCGCTCGTTCCCGATGGAGCGAACAAGCTCCTCGTGCTCGGCTATTTTTGTGCCGATGAGTTTATCTGAGCGCCGCAGGGCGGATTCCGTATCCCCGAAATGCACCGAGGCTTTTTTCATTAGACTTACAAAACCCTCAAGGTCTTTTTTCCTGATTATATCCGCCATCAGGTCGCACTGGGCAATATAGGCTTTATGCACTTTCGCCACCTCGGGATTCATCTGGATCATCGCATACAGGTACGGGTTCTGTGCAAGTATCCTTCCGACAAGGTCAAGCATGATATCGTACATCGGGCTCATGAACCGGCGCGAATTAGCTACATCGAATTCAAGCTCCCTGAAAACCGAACCTATTGAGATATAGGCAAAATGCGTGAGCCCCTGAACCACAGCCATCATTTTATCATGCTGTACTGCATCCATTATCTCGATATGCGCGCCGCTTTCTTCATACAGGTTTCGAATGACCGGGAACCACCTGGAAGGCCTACCATCAACAGGTGTGAAGATGACTATCTGCCCTCTTATATCGGGTATCGAAGGACCGAACATGGGATGCGTTCCCAGGATCTCTACGTCTGAAGGTGCGTGCTTTTGCATGGCTTCCATCGGGACTGTTTTGATAGATGTGATGTCCATGAGCAGGCTTCCGGGTGACATTTTTGGAGCTATATCCTGAATGGTCTTTTCCGTGATATTGATGGGGACCGAGATCATTACGATATCGCTTTTTTTTATCTCACCGTCAAGGTCATCGGCAAACTTCACGCCCAGTTCCTGCGCGATATCCTTTCTTCTATTGATTCCCCAGATGACAACGTCAAAACCATGCTTCTTATAAAATTCAGTGAACCACCTGCCGGTCTCGCCAGTCCCACCGATTATCAGTATTCTCATCTTAGTTTCTCCCTCACGGCTTTTTCCATCACATCGACCGGCGGGGACCGACCGGTCCATATCCTGAAGGCTTCTGCGCCCTGGTATACAAGCATCATTACGCCGTCGATCGCTTTTGCGCCTGCTTTTTTTGCTTCCCGGAGCAGCCGGGTGTTCATGGGATTATACACGATATCGAATACAACGAGATCCTTATGCATCATATCTGAAGTTACGATAGTTTCTGATATTCCTGGAGACATGCCCACGGAAGTTGAGTTTATGAGGATATCGCACTCCCGGATCCGCGCCTTCAGGTCATCAAAGCCAGATGCACTGATGCTTCCGATCTTGCTCACTTCGCTTGCGAGTGCCTCTGCGCGCCCGGATGTGCGGTTGGCGATAATCACACTTGCGCCATCCTTTGCAAGCTGGAATGCGATCGCCCTTGCTGCGCCGCCTGCTCCAAGGAGAAGCACGTTTTTTCCTTTTATCCCGATGCCGTTGCCTGCAAGTGCCATTTTTGCGCCGATGCCGTCCGTATTGTAGCCCATTATCCCTTTTTTAAAATCCACGGTGTTCACTGCACCTATCTGTATTGCAAGCTCTGAGGGCTCAACTATGCCCAGGGCTTTCTCCTTTAACGGTATTGTGAGATTCAGGCCCCCAAAGCCCAAGGCAAGCGCTCCGTGTATCGCATCATGCAAATTATCCGGGCTCACCCTGAATGCGTGATATTCGCAGTCCATGCCAAGGGCTTTGAAAGCTGCATTGTGCATAACAGGTGAGAGACTGTGGGAAACGGGGTCGCCAAGTACACCGAATAGCTTCATGCTATCTTAATTATTGGTGATGGTTAAAAAGTATTCTGATGCAGGCTAATAAGGATGATTGTACCTGGTAACCCCAACCCATGATTTTTAACAGCAATTACATGGAAAGGGCTCCAGCCCCGCTGAGGATGCTAAATCCGGGACAATGTTTTCAAGAGCGGATGCACATATTTCTTCTCGCGATTGCTGCGATCTTTATCATGCATACCTGTGCCTGCTCGTTTTTTTGCTTTTCTTGCGTCCTCGGCTTTCGTTATGACCGCTCTTGCTGTTGTGGAATAATATTCCTCTTCGCACTGGCAGCATTTCACGTACGGCTGAGACCCCCAGTGAACAAATACATGGAAATGGAAATGTTTTATATCCCTGTTTCCGCATACCTCGCAGGGTATGAATTCCTGGATTACATCACGAATTTTCATGATAGTTCCTGAACTTATTGTTGTAAGTCCTGTTATATATAATTTATTACCGTGTTAATATAAATACTCATCATAATTATAACTATAGCGAATAATTACTTCGCATATTCCATAATTTCGCAATCCTCTTCCGGACGCAAAGTTACCCGGACCCTGGGTTTTTTTGCTTTCCTGGCTTTTTCAATCCCGCCCAGGGCTTTTTTTGCGCTTTTTGAATAATATTCCTCTTCGCATTCACAGCATTTTACGAAAGGTTCAGATCCCCAGTGGGCAAATACATGAAAGTAAAAATTACTTATATCGCTGTTCCCGCATACCTCGCAGGGTATGAATTCCTGGATTATTTCCTGTATTTTCATTATTTCTCTCCCCATCCCTGGTCTATCGGGCTAAACTGCTCGAACTTAAAATGTTTGATCTAACCCAATACTCCAATAATCTGTTAGTTGTAATAATATAAAAAGATTACCTTGACTTCGAGGTTTTCTTATAGTAATTAACCCCAAAGTTTAGCTTTAGTATTTATAATCAGTTGCAACAAACAATGAACTCACCGCAAAGAACGCAAAGTTCGCAAAGATTATTGCTGCTATGCTTTGCGTTCTTTGCGGTGTTTAACCTGATCATTCCATGGAATACTTTAGAAAGCTACCGTATATTTGAACTTGCCGTAATGACTATAATTCATGATTAGTTACTATATTTTTAAACTTTTCTCGGATCCTTTATTTCCCCGTAAAGCGCGCTTGCGGCCGCGGTAGCCGGAGAGCACAGGTACACGAAAGCATCAGGGCTGCCCTGCCTGCCTTTGAAATTCCGGTTTGAAGTAGAAAGCCCAACCTCGCCTTTGCCCAATAACCCGAACGAACCGCCCATGCAGGGACCGCAGCACGGCGATTCCACGATCGCGCCGGCTTCCATGAACTGCTCGACGTATCCGGCACGAAGGGTCTTCATGTATTCTGTATGAGATGCAGGTATTACCAGAAGGCGAACACCTTTTGCAACCTTCTCGTCTTTCATTATTTTTGCCACTATTTCGATATCTTCGAACCTGCCGTTGGTGCATGAACCGACAAATACCTGGTTGATCCTGGTCCCTTCCACCTCTTCCACGGATTTTACGTTGTCCACATTATGAGGACATGCGACCTGCGGGGGGAGGTCTGAAACATCGTATTCCTTTGTTTCTGCAAATTCTGCATCTTCATCGCTCTTCCATCTGGGGTCAAGCTTAAAACCGGGTATCCTTTCCCTGAGATACTTTTCTGTAGTGCTGTCTGCCTCCACGATCCCCGCCTTCCCGCCCATCTCGATAGCCATGTTGCACATGGTCATCCTGCCAGGGATATCCATATTCCTGACCGTGGGGCCGCAGAACTCTGCTGTTTTGTACCTTGCCCCTTCAACGCCCACGTCGCCTATCAGATGAAGAATTACGTCTTTCGGGTACACATATTCGGGAAGCTTTCCTTTTACCTCGAACCTGAAGGTCTCAGGTACCTTGAACCAGAGCTTGCCTGTCGCGAACACGAAAGCCATATCGGTGCTGCCTATACCCGTCGAGAAGGCGCCAAGAGCGCCATAAGCGCAGGTATGGGAGTCGGAACCCACTATCAGATCACCGGGTTTTACATGCCCTTTCTCAGGCATCACCTGGTGGCATACTCCCTCGAATACATCATAATTCAGGATACCCTGCTCGTTCGCGAACTCGCGCAGGAGTATATGGTTAGCCGCGGCATTTAATGAATCCGCAGGCACCTGATGGTCAAAAAGGATCACGATCTTTTCAGGGTCCCATACCTTCTGTCTTTTTTTGCCTTTCACTATCTCCCTGAACCCTTCAACAGCAAGCGGACCCGTTATGTCATGGGTCATGGCGCAATCTATGCCGGCGAGGACAAAGTCTCCCGCTTTTACCTTCTTGCCTGCAGCTTTTCCGAATATTTTTTCCGAGATCGTTTGAGCCATGAACCCTCTTGATAGCACGAAATTATTTAATCTTTTGGCATTAAAACACTAGTGAGCCGGCAGCCAGGCTTCCAATCACGAATCCAAGTATCGCCCCGCCGTTCAGGAACGGCAATCCGGCCTGGGGTTTGCCTTTTATCACGAATCCCATAAGTACGGCGAAACCGAGGAAAATACCGAGCATGGCGCCGACCGCAGGTAGATTGACAGCCCCTATAAGAGGAAGTGTATAGTAGCCGGTCTTCATAAAGGTGTTCGCGGATACGACAAGCACTGTTGGTATCACGGCATCGCCAAGTCCCATGAAGAAAGCCTCACGTTCCTCTTTATCGAACTTCTCAGTAAGAAAAGAATACTTCAAGTGCTTGGGGAAAACCAGCAGGATGGGCAGCTTGAGGTCCATTACCCCTTCGGCCAGCGCGACCATATGTTTTGTCCTGTACACAGCGATATAGTCATAGACCGCCAGGAGAATAAGCAGGACCAGTGCAGGTCTGATAGCCAGCGAGATTCCGAAAATCGAACTTGCGCCAGCGCCGATTACGATGCCGACAAAATCGATCACATACCACTCGGGATATTTATACAGCAGTACCGTGAATCCGATTGAAAGTATCATGGTCAAAAAGAAGTTCGTCTCGACAGATAAAAACGCAGAGAGCAGCGCAAAAAAAACATAATAAAAGGTTGATATCACAGTAAGGAAAATGAACAACTGTATTATCCATTTTTTATTTAGTTTTATAACTATGAATATGAACAGGGTAAATAGCAGAACAGCTATTATCCAGTAAACGGCGTTGCTTGTGGCTTCGGGATTGGAGAATGCCTTGAACTGGTTTTCTTCAAAGGGTTCACTGAGAGCAAAAGCCACCAACTGCACCAGAAGCAGCAGGAATGCCATGCCAATAAACGGGGTATATTTTGTTAACTTCAAATCGATCTCCTATCTTAATATAGGAGGTTGCTTTTAAAAGCTTGCCGAAAGACCGGCTTGTTAGCACTACTTTTCACAACAGTTGCTATACCTTTGTGCGTTGATGTTGATGGTTGAGGTTGGCGGTACCCTCATTTACCACCTTTCCTATCCAGAATGAAGCTTTTTTTAACCGCCAGCCTTTAACTTTTTATACAGCTTTTACACTTTGCCGAAAATATAGGGATTCTTTTGAACATTTGCCTTTTAAAAAGATTTACATTCTCACTTTCCCAGGTAGATTACATTCTTCACGCCTTTAAAATGCGGGTCGCCGGTTAAGATTTTTGTGCCTTCTCTTCTATACAAGTGTATTTCTGCTGTGTGACTCACACAGCCTTTATCTCAAACCCTTCGAACATCTTTCTCATTATCAAGATTAACAGCACCCCAAACAAAAATAGTGGTTCCATTTATCGATATTTCTTTCTCATCGACTGCTATCCACTTTCTAACTTTTTTCTTTGTTAATGCCTTGAATAGTTCTTCTCCTTTTTGATACAATTCCCGGACCGCCTCATAACTTGCACCTGCAAACATTCCGGTTTTCTCATAACTCAAGCCTGCATGATAAAGAAGCATCCCTAATGCTCTCTGTTTGTTGCTTTTTCTCTTACGGGAAAAGATTTTTCTATCTTCTAACCATATTACTACTTGTTTTACTAAATTCATATTCTATGAAATATTCACCGACTTTATCTTTAATTTCATAGAGTATTATCTCTTATAAGATAAATCCTTAAGTTGAAGGTCTCTATGAGGAAAATGAACACAATTTAAGTCGGTCATGACATAAATCTATGTAAAACCATTTAAAGCAGGAGTAATATTGTAAGAGGCTGATGGTAAAGGCAGAAAAATTCATTCACGAAAGCATCGAGAAAATTAAAAAAGATGTAAAAGGCAGGGCAATAATAGCTCTCTCCGGTGGCGTTGATAGCTCGGTATGCGCCGTACTCGCTCACAGAGCCATAGGCGAACTGCTTACGCCTATCTACATTGATACCGGGCTCATGAGAAAAGGGGAGACAGAGAGGATAAAAAAAACTTTTGCTGATATGAACCTGCAGGTAGTGGATGCAAAGGACAATTTCTTAAGAGCTTTGAAAGGCTTGACCGACCCTGAGATAAAAAGAAAGGCTGTGGGCGAGGCTTTTATCAGGGAATTTGAAAAAGAAGCCCGCAAACTGGGCGCGCACTGCCTTATCCAGGGAACGATATATCCGGACAGGATAGAATCAGAAGGCGGGATAAAAAGCCACCATAATGTCGGCGGCCTTCCTTCGGTCGTAGATTTTGAATCTATAGTAGAGCCTATCGCAGACCTGTATAAGGACGAAGTGCGGGAAGTGGCAAGGGCGCTCGGGCTGCCGAAAGAGATATCGGAAAGGATGCCTTTCCCCGGTCCGGGCCTGTCGGTCAGGATAATAGGCGAGGTAACAGAGGAAAAGCTGGATGTTGTACGGGCTGCAAATGCCATCGTGGAGGAAGAACTGGTAGAGCAGTTCGCTCCCTGGCAGACGTTCGCTGCGCTGCTTGAAAAAGGGACAGGGGTAAAAGGCGATAACAGAGTGCACGGATGGATCATCGCCGTGCGCGCGGTGCAATCAAGGGACGGGATGACGGCTGAAGCGATGGAACTGCCGTGGGAAGTGCTTCGGAAAATGGAGTCACGCATCACTGGCGAGATACAGAATGTCTCACGGGTGCTTTATGACATTACGCCGAAACCGCCGGCTACGATCGAGTTTGAATAAAAACATGTCTCTTACCAAAGTTGTTCGTGATATTCGCAGCAGGCAAAAAGTCAAATTCAATCCACCTGACAGACCGACTGCCGTCTGGACAGGGAAAGATCTGCTTGACGGGAAGCCTATTTCAGCGCTAACAGTGATTTTCCAGACTTCTGGATGCCGATGGAACAACTGCACCATGTGCGGATACGTCTATGACAGTGCCAGAAAGCCGCCATCGCATGATGAGTTGATGAAGCAGTTCGAGTCTGCCATGTCGCGCTGTAAGGATGAAGAGTTCATCGTGAAAATTTTTACATCTGGCAGCTTCTTGGACGACGGGGAGATTGATGCAGAAACAAGAAAAGAAATGCTCTCGCAGCTTGGCGCTGATAACAGGGTTAAAAAAGTCATTGCTGAGACAAGACCTGAATATGTGACGCACGAAAAATTATCCGAAGCCATATCAGCATTGGGTAAAAGGTTCGAGGTCGCCATCGGGCTTGAAACGAGCAACGACATGATACGAAAGGACTGCATCAATAAAGGCTTCTCTTTCTCGGATTTCGTGAGGGCAAGCGAGGTTGCAGGACTGGACGGGGTAACAGTTAAAGCGTATTTGCTTCTTAAACCGATTTTCATTTCGGAAGGCGTTGCCATAAGCGATATGATACATTCCTTAAATGACGCTGCGCCTTATGCCGGAACAATCTCGATAAATCTCTGCAATGTCCAGAAAGGAACGCTTGTGGATGAGATGTTCGAGCGCGGGGATTACCGCACGCCGTGGTTATGGAGCGCGGTGGAAGTCCTGAAACGCGGCAAAGAACTGGCTCCCAGAGCGGTAATAATGTCAGACCCCGTGGGCGCGGGTTCGGCGCACGGTCCGCATAACTGCGGGAAATGCGATAAGGATGTGTCTGAAGCGATACGGATTTTTTCGCTGACTCAGGATACCGGGATCTTTGATAAACTTGATTGCGATTGCAGGGAATTGTGGAAGAAGGTTGTTGAGCTTGAAGAACTCACGTTCGGGGCGCCGATCGTGAAGTAACCTGGAGTTTCAAATCCTTTATAACACTCTTTATCTCCTCTACCCCGGCATCGGTTTTAAACGAAATTCCCGAAAAATGCGTTCGTGAAGCCTGAAAACCTTTTTCCCTCAAAGCCGTGATAAGCTCATCGGTCGGCATCGCAGTGATCCCGAGCGACTTGCAGAGCTTGTGATAATCGTAGTGCATCGGTATATCAAGCTCATCCCTGCATGTCGCCACGAGTTTCAGAGCCTCCTTGAACCCATGCTTTTCAACTTCGCCGAGCAGCTCCCCGCAAAACTCCCTGTCATGCAGCCTGCCGAGCCACAGAGGCCCTGCCAGCGATATTGCATGCCCGCATACGGGGCATTTCTCAGGCAGGTGAACAGCAAGCCCGTGTTTCCATTCCCTTGCGCCGCAGTTAAAGCAGTGGGAAACGAAGCCCATGTTCCCCAGGCATTCATCAGCAGCCTTAATGTCTTTTTTTACTGCTGCAAAAAGCCTGACGTAATGCGCCGAAGCATATGATAAAAGAGGTATCATGGCTTTATCGTATTTAGCAAGCGTTCTTGCCACGGCGCCCTGAAGAATTCTTACGCCCATTTCAGGATAATAATCCGTTTTTAGAGGCACAGCCGCGTAGTTCCTGATGCCGGCTTTCTTGTGCGCGCCGCACAGGGGCGCGGTATCGGTGGCTGTGATGCATAACAATCTTTTAGTTGAAAAGGATGCAGCATCCAGGAACGGCGCCGGGGTCCCGAAAGGGTCAAGGTCTATTATATCGAAGCTGTTGTCCAGCATCACCACATTGGCATTCCTTTTTATTGCGGTACAGTTCGTGAGGTTGTTGAGAGCTATATTTTTCTTTATCAATTCAAAGGCAGTATCATCCCAGTCGCTCATAGTAGTGCCAAGACCTGTCTCGTTCGCTATGCGAAGTCCACGGATTCCAGAGGCAGAGAGGGCATCAAGGTACGTGTACTCCGGATTATTTTTTGAAAAACATGCGATTGCAGCTACAGCGATATCTCTGTTCATCTTCATGGCAGGATTATAGAAAACGGCGGCTGCCGATGGTGGAAAACTTGAAGTCTCATCTGGGACCGGTACTTCTACTTTCGTTGTGCCTTCTGTGATTATTCTGGTAAGCATTTTCAGGGTCAGAATTAACGCGGATTGTTTTTAAGGTATCTGTCCGGATTGAGACTATCCAATAATTAGACAGGATAACAGGATTAGCAGGATAAAGTGTAAAAAGTCAATCCTGTGTATGTTCGTCCAGTTCTCCAATTTTTGTTTGAGGAAAACTCATCCTTTCCCTATCTCGCGAGCTTTTTTCTTTTCCTTTATCGGCTCAAACTCTTTGGGCTTATCAATCAAATCCTCAAAACCTTCTCCAGGTTCAGCATCTTCTTTTGTTGAGCATAATTCTGCAAGTTTTTCTTTCAACCTTTTCTCTCCAGCCTCAGACCACATTTGAATTAAAATATCAATCTTGCGTGAGATTTCTTCTTTCATTTTATTTGCTCGCTCTTCATCGAGCAGTCCTAAGCTCACTTTTTTATCTATCTCTATATTATAAGCCGATATCTCTCTGGTTGCGTAATATTCGAAAGCCATTTTTTTCCTTAGGTCATATTTATTGCCTATATTCCTTTGTTTCCAGAGGCTATTCTGTCTTTTCTTTTCATGAACTTGCTTCTGATGTTTTGGACATGCCTCTTGATTTCTATTTTTATTTTTCATGATTGTTGGAGTTCATTATGATCAGTCTATAATGCGGTCAGTTACCATATATATTACTGTCTTTATGGAAATAAGGAATTTTGTCTTTCAAAGTATTACCAGTATTATTGATACTATTGATATTATCTACAGTAATTAACCTCAAAGTTTAGCTTGAGTATGCATTGTCAGTAGCAGCATATATTGAACTCACCGCAAAGAACGCAAAGGGCGCAAAGATTTTTGCTGCCATGCTTTGCGTTCTTTGCGCCCTTTGCGGTGCTTAACCGAATCAATACATTGAACACCTTAGAAGGCTGTCAGATATTGGAACTTACCGTAATGGCTATAATTCACGACTATAGTGTTTTGCGTAAATGATTAGATATATATTGCAGTACATACTACAGCCCAAGTATATCAAATCATGAAGCTAAACCAATTTATGAAAATAGAAAAGATAGAAGAACTGATGGAAAAACAGAAGAACAAAAGGGACTACGAGAGACTCCTTGCTATACGTCTGCTTATGAGCGGTACAAAGCCGGATGACGTAGCAGAAGAAATAAACCGAAGTCGAGCAACGATATACAACTGGGCAGAACTCTGGAACGAAAACGGATGGGAGAGCCTTAAATACAAGTTACCACCCGGTAAAACGGCAAAGTTAAATAGAGAGGACTTTCTCGATTTGAAAGATATTTTGGAGACGAAAACGCCAAAAGATATAGATTTCCTGAACACTGATCAGAGTTTTTGGGATATCGAAAAAGCTTTGGAATTCATCAACAGTTACTTTGGAACCAATTACACATATTATGGAGCTTGGAGAGTTTTAAGAGAGAAACTTAAATTCCAGTACACGAAGCCTTACCCCAAGAATTACAAAAGACCTGACAATGCTGAAGAGATTTTGAAAAAAAGATTGAAGACGCGGTAAACCAGGTCTTAAAATCAAAATCAAAGGAGAATAAGAACAAGAACTTCAGAGTCGTTTTATGGGATGAAGCAAGCTTTCAGAATAAGCCAAATACTACCAAGATTTTAGTTCCACCAAACACGAAAGCAACAATAGATGTCAGCTATAACCCTAAACAGGGCATAAAGGCATTCGGCTGGATTGATATATCTGGTAGCTTAGGAGCAATATCATCTGACGGTAGCAAGAGGAATGATCTCAAGGAGGCATTACTGCTGTTTAGGAGAATCAATAGTGAAGAAGAGCAGATACTTATGCTTATGGATAATGCCAAAATTCATAAGGGAGAGGAAATGGATGTTTTCTATAAAAATAACGGCATCCTGCCAGTATTTCTTCCAATTTATAGCTCTGACCTGAATCCTGAAGAACAAATATGGAGAATGGTAAGAAGACCGCTTAAGAACAAGGTGTTTAAAGAAAAAAGCGAGATAAGAGAGGCGTTTAAAAGTGCATTTTCTAAAATCAATAATTTGGCAGGTTTACTCGGAAATTGGATAAAAGAGTTCATACCAATGGATGCTTATCCATATATCTCATCGCCCTATGTATCCTCCTCTTCATTGCTACCTAATATTGTCTAAAACATTAGGCAAAACACTATAATTACTATAAGATGTTCTACTTATCATTTACAATTACTAAACCCCAAGCTTCGGTATCGTCCTCGGCTTTGCAAAGCAACTGGCGTCTGGACTCCAATCAAAGAAAGCCGAAATATCTTAAAACAAGATAGAGAACCACAATTACTACGATAACCGTAATCAAATAATAAAAGGTCATTCCTGGTATTAACTCTGATGGTTTGTATAATTCATCATGCTGAGACGGAGAAAACAAAGCGTCATAAATCATTTTCATTACTTTTATAACAGTAGGTTCTTTTTTTTCAGGTTCTTTTTTTTCGTCTGCCATATTTATTGCCTATATTCCTTTGTTTCCAAAAATTCTAAACCCCAAGCTTTGGTATCGTCCTAAGATATTCCTGCCTGACTTCTCTTTTAAGGCGCTTTCTAACGGCTTTTTACCAAGGTAAATTAAAGCCGTTCCGTTTTGTTCATTTTTTTTATATTTTACCGTGCCAATCATGTTATATAAACAGATTTCTGAAAGTATATATTTCTTTAAAGCTCGACTACTTCTTTAAATTATTATTGCACTATTTACTGACTACCCATTCTATTAATTGATTACAATTCACTGGCACACAATCTTTTTCACATCCACAGCATGGTGAGAACTTATCGCCTGATAGTAAAACGGAATAATCAATTCTTTTAGCATGGCCATTGCCATTAGCACTTTCGAGTAAGAAAGTCCTTCTACTTCCGATTTTTATTATCGTTCTCTTGATAAGTCTCTCATTGAGCATGTATCCGATAAGTTCCGAGCCATCTTTAGAATTGATTCCTAAAGCTTTCCACATCTCTGCCTGGGTGATAGGAAGAATACTCATGACCTGTTGTTTAAGCCTCGGAATGTCTTTTATTTTCATATTGATAACCCAGATTTGACGTTTATAATCTTATTATGATGTTAAAGTTTATAAGGTTTTCTGTTCGTACATATACGAACAATTATTATATGAAAAACAGACTGTAGAGCGTAAATAGAATATGATTTTTGTATAGACTGTACCTTTTGTCAGTATTTCCAGTTAATCCTGTCAATCCTGTCCATTGGCCGAGTTTTAATCTTTAAAAACAAATGCAATTTGAGAAGTTGGAATCATTGGATGAGTTCATTTCAATTTAAAGATATTTTATTAAAAAATAATTTCAACAAGGAGAGAAAGAAATATGAATAATGCAAACTGTAATTTAATGAGATACTTTACAGATATACGCTTGACTGTGGTGTAGGTTAATGATCAAAGAAGGGGTACTTTTCGACCAGTTGCCTGATAACAGGGCAAAATGCAACGTATGCGAGCACAGGTGCGTGAGAAGCGAAGGTAAAATTGGTTTCTGCGGAACAAGGAAGAACATCGATGGAAAAATTTATTCGTTGATTTATAATACCGTATCAAGCGAAGCTGTAGACCCGATTGAGAAAAAGCCGCTGTACCACTTCCTCCCCGGCACGCTCTCGTATTCCCTGGGCAGCATCGGATGCAACTTCAGGTGCGAGCACTGCCAGAACTGGAATATCTCGCAGGTCACGCCGGATGAGGCGCACACAAGAGAAATTACCCCGGAAGAAGCGGTAAGATGCGCAAAAGCGGCAGGATGCAAGTCGATCTCATGGACGTACAACGAGCCCGCGATATGGCACGAGTACACATATGACAGCGCCGTTCTTGCGAAAAAAGCGGGGCTGAAGACCGTTTACGTGACCAACGGTTACATCACGCCCGAAGCCCTGCGGCGCATGGCGCCCGTTCTTGATGCCTACCGCGTGGACATTAAATCGTTCTCCGAGAGCTTCTACAAAAAAGTATGCAGCGCTAAGCTTGCGCCAGTCCTTGCGTCCACGAAACTTGCAAAGGAACTGGGCATGCATGTTGAGATTATAACTCTTATCATACCAGGCAGGAACGATTCAAGAGAGGAGATAACCCAACTGGTGAAATGGGTGCATGACAACCTCGGTGTCGATACGCCCCTGCACTTCACGCGGTTCCATCCCATGTACATGATGACGGACGCGCTCCCGACGCCAGTGGAGACTCTTGAGATGGCGCACGATATCGCGGTGAAAGAGGGGATGAAGTTCGTTTATACAGGGAATGTGCCGGGACACAAGTATGAGAACACGTACTGTCCAGAGTGCGGGGATTTGCTGGTTGACAGGACCGGGTTCATGGTCAGCGAGTATAATATAAAGGATGGGAAATGCCCGAGGTGCGGGGAAGAGATAGCGATGGTGAGATAAAGAGGGTTTATTTTTAGGACTACTTATGTTGTAAAGAATATATGAGGAAGAATAAGCAAGCCGCTGAGAGGAGGATTCCCGCACTTAAAAGAACTATGTAGAGAATGAATATGGGTGCCGAACTGCTTACACGGAAGTATCTGGAATAGACAAAATGTAGTTGAGAAGTTATTGAGATACTGATTTGCACCGGCTAAAAATTATATGTATAGACCTTGTACATCGTACGGAGTATATTTTGACTGCAACGGTATGGATGCATTCTTAGAATGCTTAATACTGATATCAATTCTGGAACTAAAAAAGGTACGGTTTTTCAACAATAAAAATTTATAAATCTACTATTTCAATTTCCTACATTTATATAATTAGATATTTTTTAAGCTGAGGTGTCTATTGCGTTCATTATTTCTAAGTGTTTCCATGATACGATTTTAATTTTGTTTCTATTTTCATTAACAGCATCTGGCATTCTTATTGATGGGTCATTACTTATATTAACCACCACAACCCCCTTTCCCATTTTTAAACTCTCTCTGATTTCCCAATTTACCCACTTGCTTTTATATGTCGTTTCAGATACAGCTACAAGAGTTACAGAAGATTGCTCAATTCTTGATCGAATGCCACTCCTTATATATTCCGCATTTTCGCTATCAAAAGGTACCCGGAGACCCATATCAATAAAATCCAACTCTGCGTTTTCATTTTTTGCTTGGCCTCTTAAAAGATCAACTTTAGTTTTATCGGTATGCCTAAAACTTACAAAAACTCTTCTTCGTGGTGGTTGGGTTTCCTTTCGAAGTTCTTCTCTGGCAAGGCCTTCTATAGCATGATTCTAAGGCCTCCGTAATTTTTAAGAATCATCAAGTGTATTCTTTAATGGGGGAGTTTAAATGACAATAACACCGAGAGGTGAATCATTTCTTCCAAACTTTTCTATAGATGAG
>CABMIB010000047.1 GCA_902386135.1 uncultured archaeon | reverse complement strand
TAATTGATCCGCAAAATTTGATACTTCGGATAAAACTTGTGGAGTGACTATAATTTTCCTTTTTGCAACAAATTGACAGAGTAAATCGTGGTCATCAGAGTCATATTCTGAAAGCCTTTTGAAACCATTTATAGCACTTTTATCATATAAACCCATCAGAAGTAATAATAATGGGCTGGTATCTATGACTATTACCTTATTTCTATCATGTAATTTCTTTGACATAAAGAATGTCCCCAGTCTGATCTGCTACTGCCACCTCATATGATATTGGTTCTTCTTCAAAGACATTTTGGATATCACATTTAACTATCCAAGTATCATCAGAGAGTATTTCAGATTTTTTTTCGACACTTCTAACTTCGAACATAAATTTGATTTTTTTAATATTTGTGAAATAATCTTTAACTATTATTGTTGCTTCTTTCGCATCCATATTAACCATCTGTAAATCAACATCTTACACGTACGGCTTATTAACTCTTTTGTTATTTTTACCTCTCAATCCTAGAATGCAGAGCACCCCATTATATTTTTCAAACCATAACCTTTTAATTGCATTATCGCCTTACTACCCCCAATTCTTTGGAGATTATTTTATGTTAAAAGAGGCTTCGCAGTACAATGCAAAAGTCATAGAGCAGAATATCCAGAAATTCTGGGAGGATATGGACGCTTATTCACGCGTAAGGGAATCCAGGAAGAACGGAAAGAAGTTCTTTTTCGTAGACGGGCCGCCCTACACCACAGGCAGGATCCACCTGGGAACAGCCTGGAACAAGATTATCAAGGACTCGGTACTGCGCTACAGGTCAATGAACGGCTATCATATCCTTGAGCGCGCCGGATGGGATATGCACGGGCTCCCAATCGAGGTGAAGGTGGAAGGAGTCCTCGGATTCAAATCGAAAAAGGATATCGAAAAATACGGTGTGGGTAATTTCGTGGCTAAATGCAAGGAATTCGCGTTAACCCACCGCGATGAGATGACGCTCCAGTTCAAGAACCTGGGGGTATGGCTTAACTGGAAAGACCCGTACATGACGCTGCGCGATGAATACATAGAAGCTGCATGGTGGACGCTGAAACAGGCGCATCAAAAAAATCTTCTTGAGAAGGGATTGCGGGTCGTGAACTGGTGTCCCCGGTGTGAGACCGCTATCGCCGACTCGGAGGTTGAATATGCAGATGAGACCGACCCTTCGGTATATATAAAATTCCCGCTTGTAGATGAGGAAAACACCTTCATAGTGATATGGACTACTACGCCCTGGACGATCCCGGCTAATATTGCAGTTGCTGTGCATCCGTCTTTTGAGTATGTAAAAGTCAGGGCTGTCAAGGACGGGAAAGAAGAGATACTGATAATGGCAGCTCAGCTTATGGAGAATGTCCTGAAACAGGGAAAGTATAAGGATTATGAAATACTTGATACCATGCTCGGTGAGGATGTGCGCATCGAATACCTGCACCCACTTAACGATAAAGTACCAAAGCAAAAAGATTTTCCGCATAATGTTTACATGGCGGATTTCGTCACTGCAGAGAACACAGGATGCGTTCACATTGCGCCGGGTCATGGCATTGACGACTTCGAGCTGGGAATAAAGAACAATCTTCCGATATTTTGCCCTGTCGGACCCGACGGCAGGTACACCGAAGAAGCCGGAGAGTACAAAGGGATGTACGTCAGGGATGCCAATAAAGTCGTACTTGATGACCTGGCAGGAAAAAACCTGCTCCTGGCGAGCGGCAAGATCACACACAGGTACGGTCACTGCTGGAGATGCAAGACCCCGATAATCTACCTTGCGACTGAGCAGTGGTTCCTGCGAGTGACCGACATCAAGCAAAAAATGCTTGAAGAGATCAAAAAAGTCAAATGGTATCCTGACTGGGCAGGTTCTGCCCGCTTTGCTGACTGGATAGCAGGCTCGCGCGACTGGTGCATATCGCGCCAAAGGTACTGGGGAATCCCTATCCCCGTATGGGTGTGCGAATCCTGCGAAGAGATCGAGGTCATGGGAAGCATGGATGAACTCAGCAGCCGCTCAGGGGTCCCGAAACTGGAAGACCTCCACAGGCCGAATGTGGATAATATCCATATCAAATGCAAATGCGGAGGAAAGATGAACCGGGTCCCGGACGTGTTCGACGTGTGGTTTGACTCTGCCGTGGCATCGTGGGCTACGCTGAACTTCCCGCGCGATGACAAAACTATAAAGGAATGGTGGCCTGCGGATTTCATCACCGAAGGTCATGACCAGACGCGGGGCTGGTTCTATTCACAGCTTGGCGCAAGCATGGTCTCTTTCGGGAAAGCGCCGTACAAGAGCGTGCTGATGCACGGTTTTACTCTTGATACCGAAGGCAAGAAGATGTCAAAGAGCCTCGGCAATGTCGTATCGCCTGAAGAGGTGATCGCAAAATACGGCGCAGAATCCCTTCGCTTATACGTCCTTTCGCAGAACGCTCCGTGGGATGACCTGAAGTTTAGCTGGGATGAGGTCGGGAATGTACACAGGATGCTGAACATCCTCTGGAATGTCTACCGCTTCCCGCTGCCGTATATGATACTTGATAAGTTCAATCCGCTTGCAGGCAAAGTAACAGAGTTGCCGTTACGTCTTGAAGACAAATGGATCCTCTCGCGTGTGCAGTCGCTCATAAAACAGGTAGATGCGGAGATAGCGGAATACAACCTCCACAAAGCCACACGCCCGATATCCGAGTTCATCCTCGAAGACCTCTCGCGCTGGTATATCCAGCTCATAAGACCAAGGACGTGGCGCGAAGCGAACGATCCGGATAAGCTTGCTGCTTATTATACCCTGTATGAAACACTTGTCACGGTCACAAAGCTCATAGCGCCTTTTGCGCCCCATATCTCCGAAGAGATGTACCAGAACCTTGTGCGCAACGTCGATGTAGATGCGCCGGAATCAATTCACCTGTGCGACTGGGTAAAACCAAGGGAGGAGTTCATAGATACAGAGCTTGAGGCAAGGATGAATATAATCAGGGAGATCGTTGAGGCATCATCCAATGCCCGGCAAAAGTTAAAGCGCAAGCTGAGATGGCCTGTTAAAAGGATCATCGTGGCGCCGAAAAAAGATGAGGTCGCCGCAGCAGTTGCAAGCCTTGAATCTGTGTTAAAAGAGCAGACAAATGCCAGGGAGATCGTATTGCTTCCAGCAGGCGAGGCCTGGAAAGAACTTGGTGTAGAAGTACTGCCAGTCCATGCCGCTCTTGGCCCGGCCTTTAAGAAAGATGCGGGCAAAGTGATCGCCGAATTAAAGAAAGCCGACGGCAGGGAAATAAAGAAAGCGATCGAAGAAACAGGCAGCTTTGGACTCAATAACTGGACCATAAGCAGGGATATGGTCACTTTCAAGGAAGTGATCCCGCCTGCCATTGCCCAGGCAAGCTTCTCGGTCGGGGATGTTTATGTCGATACCGAACTCACGCGGGAGATAGAATCCGAAGGTTATGCGCGTGAGGTCATCCGAAGGATACAGGATATGAGAAAGGAATTAGACCTTGCCGTGGAAGAGGAGATAGAAGCATCGGTGGAGATAAAGGATTCCCAAGTAGCTGAGCTTGTATCTGAATTGAGGGATTTCATCGCGGGCGAGGTGCGGGCAAAGTCGCTTTCGATAGGTACGGATGTTAAAGTCGAAGGCGATCTTGTTAAGGACTGGAATGTTGAGGATATCAAGATGAAGATGGGGATAGCGAGGATACGGCAGTAAAAACTTCCAGTCAGATGTATCCTGAATTAATACTCGATTTTCTGAGAAAAAATAAAATAAGGATAAATGTGATCCCTTCCTTACTTCATCCCACCTGCCCCAAGGCAGCCTCACTCTTTTCAAGAAGGACTTACTCACTAACTTAAAAATAGCTTTTAGTTGATTTATAGTTAGGGAGTACAAGGAGGTGCAGCTTTAAGTGCTTCCGTTCTCAACTCCGCATTCGCCCTGTACGCTGCAACAATCGCCCCGAGCAGGATAGGGGCTATGAAGAACCCTGCAATCCCACCGACAAGACCGCCCCCGATAAAAGCTATGATAATCAGCATCGGGTGTATGTTCGATTGAAAGTTGATAATATACGGTCTTATCAGGAGTTCAGGAGGGATTATTACCACAAGTAAAGAAACTATAAAAAAAATAGTCGCACTCTCGCTTCCCAATTCAATGTATCTATAGATAACAAGCGGTATAACCACCATCCAGCCTGCAAGGAACGGGACTATGGCGGCAATGAGCATCAGGGCGGAAAGCGCAAGAACATTAGTAAAACCGAATGCCCAGAAAACGATCAATGAAAGAAGTCCGGTAGCAATTGCACTGTAGAAATTTCCTATGAATAATGCGGAAAGAATGCCGTCAAAGTGTTTTATGAATTTCCGGGAGAAATCCTTTACTTCACCGGGAGTTATGTCTATGGCTTTATCAACAAGCCTGCCGCCGTCGACCAGCAGGTAAAAGCAGAGTACGACCGCGATCAGTATGTTAATTGCAAAAAGTACAAGAGTGTAACCGATTTTTCCAACAGGCAATTGCTGTATTATCGGCAATAGGTATGAAGCGAAGTTCGAAATAATATCTATGGTCTTAGTGCGTGCAAATTCAGGCAGGTCAAGTCTTCCCACAAGGCTCATTAAAACCCCGGTCACATAATCCTGGTTCTTTATCGCCCAGAGCAAATAGTTGAAAATCTCGATGATACCCAGCCCGATAATAAGGAAAATAGGGATAACAATAGCACCTGTGGCGATATAAGGGGATAACCGTGGGATGCGCCTGTCGAAAAAGCGTTTAAGCGGTCTTGCGACATATGCAAGGACTATCCCCATGATTATGCCATCCAGCAGCGGGAGAATAATATACATGAATGTGATGGCTGTCAGAAAGATAATAAATGCCACCGCAATAGTCCATTTATGTTTTATTAAAGTTGATACTCCGTCTGAGGCTTGAGTGTTCGGCATTTATACTGGGTAATGTTTTCAGGGAATATATAATTACTCTAATAGTATAATCCAAATTAAAAGATGTGTTCTGTCAGGATATGTCGATAGTGAGCAGGCGGCATAAGCGAAATGAACGCCTTCTCCACGACCTCGCTTAATGACGGATGGATATGCATTCCATTAAGGATGGGGGCGAAGCTCTGCTCAGGAGTGTACATGAGGTTTATGATCTCCTGTATAAGGACAGACGCATGGGGACCGATTATATGCGCGCCCAGAATCCTGTTCGTATTACTTTCCACGATTACTTTCACAAAACAATGCTTCACTTCCATGGCTTCGCCTTTGGCTGTATCCTGGTACCTGGAAAAGCCTATGAGAACGTTTTTCTCTCCATATTTTTCTATGGCCTGCTTCTCCTTCAAACCCACACTTGCTATTTCAGGGGATGAGAAAATAGCATACGGGACGGCGTGATAATCAGCCTTGACCTTCTTCCCGAGAATTGCATTCGAGAAGACAACACGGGATTCATAGTTCGCTACGTGTTTGAAAAGGTACTTTCCATCCGCATCCCCGAAAGCCCAGATGTTCGGCTTTGAGGTCTCAAAATACTCATTTACAACGATCCATCCCTGGCTGTCTGTTTTTATCCCGCCCTTCTCCGGGTGGAGTATATCCGTATTTGGAGCCCTCCCTGCAGCGACGAGTATTTCATCAGCAATAAGCTCAATGTTTTTCTCACTGCCTCTTTGCTGCGCCATGATCTTTTTCTTTCCGCCTTCGGCCTGTACCTCGATGATCTCATGATTTGTAATGATGTCCATATACTTTGACATCCCTCTTCTTGCCAGTTCCGATATCTCTGGCTCTTCATCAGGCAGGAACCTGGGGTTTCGACCTATGATGGTTACCTTTGAACCCATGGCTGAGAAAAAATGGGCATACTCTGCTGCAATGAACCCGCCTCCCATGATGGCGATACTTCCAGGAAGTTCATTCATTTTCAATACCGTATCGCTTGTCTGATACCCAGCTTCGGATAATCCCTTTACGGGCGGTATCATTGGTTTTGAACCCGTGCAGAGGAATATCATCTTTGCAGTGATCGTCTCAGTACCTACTTTTATTTTGTAGGGTTCAACGAATTCAGCAACATCCCGGTAATAGTCAATGTTCGGGCTGCTTGATAAACCCCTGCGTATCGCGTCTATGTCTTTTGAGATTTTGCCTCTCATCCTTTCCATTACTTTTTTAAAATCAATTCTTTTTAACTCCACATCGATTCCGAATTCTGCCGCACGCCCTATCTCCCGGACGAGTTCAGCGGGGTATAGCAAAATTTTGGAGGGTATGCATCCCCGTGTCAGGCATATGCCGCCTGGTTCGTCTTTATCTATAATCGCGATCTCTATTTTGACGTGTGTTTCGGCTATAGGGCTGATAAAGTTCATTGAAGAGCCAGTCCCTATAACTATCATATCGTACTCTTTCATTATTTACCCACCAAATCTTGACCTGTAAGCCAGGATGATCACCAGAACCCCGAAGAGCATAAGCACCCAGAACAATATTCTCTGCGCTCTTTCTTTTATCCCGAAGTCCAGTGTGAAAACTCGGAAACCGTTCAGCGCATGAGGAACAGCGAGCAGAAGCAGGACGAAGAGCGCTGTAGCGGTCGGGACGAATAAAAAATTAAATGGCGTGTTTATCCCGTGTACCCATGCGACGTGCATGAACAGATATATCACCAGCAGGAATCCTGTGATGCGCTGAAGCAGCCATGCCCACATCCCTGTTCCGTATGCCCTTTCTTTCTCCATGGTCACCTTATTATTTTCAGTTTATGCATTATGATCCTTCTCATGAAATGCGTGATTGCATTTGTCGGAGGTACCTGTTTGGGGCACACTTCGACGCAGCGGTAGACCTCATCACACGCCCATACGCCCCTCTTCAAGTCCACTCTTTTTAGGATCTCTTCAACGTTCTTGTTCCGTGTATCTGCGTAGAAACGCCAGGCTTTTGCAAGCGCCGCAGGACCGAGATATTCCCTGTCCCTGGATGCGACAGGACATGAGCCATAGCACAGGCCGCACAGGATACAGGCAGCATACCTGTCGACTTTTTTAATGTCAGTTTGCGACATCGGCGTTTCTTGAAGGGGCTCTGGATCATCGCCTTCGAACCACGGGTGGATATACTCATAATGTTTGAAGAAAGGCCTGAGGTCTACGATCAGGTCTTTGATGACAGGAAGGTTCGGGAGCGGCTCTACAAGGATATAATCTCCGGTCTTTACAAGGGGTTTTACGATAGGACCGTATGCAGCCGGGCTTATGACCTGTTCGTTTGCGATCTCAGCGACCTGCGTGCGGCACGCGAGCCTGTGCTTCTTATTGATGAGCATTGAACTTGAGCCGCACACTCCCCCGCGGCAGGAGTACCTGAACGCAAGAGAACTGTCCAGTTCGTCCTGTATCTGGAAAAGCCCGTCAAGGACAGACATCCTGGGCCTGACCTTTACCTCGAAGGTATCGTACCATGATTTTTCCCCGTCAAACCTTCTAATCCTGAACTTCATTATATAACCCGCTACCTGTATAGTTTCTTTTTCTGGTTATATAAAGCACATGGTAGTGCAGGATTATGCGGGAAAAAATATGAACAGTAGTATTGACGGGATCATTACCGTTAGCCATAATGAACGTTTATATTGCCAGACTTTTGCACCGTCAAGAGGACCGAAGGGTATCATGTTGAACAATGCAAGGAACACGTTGATAAATGCGCTTCTTATTAGAATCCTTATTATTAAATCCGCGTTTGCAAGGTTATGAGGTACGACGAAGAATGCAGCTATTAAAAAGGATATGGCAAGCACCAGGTTCACGACCGCGCCGGAAACTGAAATATATGCAAGCTCCTTTGCGGCTTGATGGGAATCCCAGTAGCGGTCTTCAAGAGGGTTGTAATAAACCCTTTTACCGCGGATCATCACCGCGCCAGGAGCTGCAAATACAAAGCCTCCGTTTGTTGCTAATGAGAGCCCGAGCGCCATAATGAGCCCAAGCGGACTTGCTTCGTAATCCGCGGCGTAACCATACCTCTGGGCCGTAAATTTATGAGCCATCTCATGGAGAAGAAAACCAGTTCCCACGCCGAAAGCCGCTATCAGCATCACCTGAGGGGTCAGGTTCGGGTATGTGAACGCTATTGTGAGTACGAGTAAAGAAGCTACAAGGTGTACTATCTCCCGTAAGCTGGTTCCGGTCATGTGCCTTAAATTAATTTGAGCGTATATAAATTATACTTTGGAGCTGGGGTTAGAGGGAAGGTTATTGTAAACGATAAAGTATTTGGGTTTTGAGCATATGGCACTTTAAATTTCTAGTAAACCAGCCTGAGTTTTATACAGTAAGGTCGGTAAAAGGGAAAAGCTCTCAAGGTAACCTTGATAGGACTACGTCAAAATCACTTTTCTTTAATTTCTTCAATGTTTTATGCCAGTCATACAAAAACAATACTAATCCTGAAAGTGCAATAAGCTCCAGCAGTTCATAGGTCGTATAATCTGCCACGTCCTTCTCAAACCCTTCAAGAAACTCATGGAGAAACATAAAAAAACCAGCTATCAATATAAATATAGTATTTTTGTTGAAACTTTTTATTTGTGAAATTACACCATTCGAATCCGTTGCACTCTTTTTTGTGAATTTCAACGCCAGAGTTATTTGTATACCAAGATAAACCGCGACAAGGATAAGTATTGTAATAATTGCTTGAATAATTCTGTATAGAGTGTAATCATCAATTATGCTTCCTAACAGTCTATCCATAAGATATGATTATGTTTTATTCATTTATAATAATTTCGTAACAGTTTGTAGGATTGACCTGTGAAAATTACAAGAAGCTGAGCGTATCAACTTTTAACTCGTTTATTAAGGGATGGATGCAGCAGAAAGAAAACTACCCAAAAAACAACAGCGCCTATTAAAGCATTTTTCAAATCCAGAATATCATCATATGGAGAATATTTTAGAATAACAGCTATAATAAAATAAGTTACCGATGCAATAGAAGCGGTGAGATAAATACCCGTTTTTTTCATAATTTTAAATTGATATGGTTATCTAAATGTTTTTTCCAGTATTATACCCAAATTGTTTACAAATTAGCTTTCATTTGTCGCCTATTAAGATAGGAAATACTGAAAAGTAGTACTTTTCATGCAGTCTTTATCTCCTCCTGACCCGCAGCGCTACCAGTAGAGCCGAGACAGCAAGAATTGCTTCAAAAGCGGGCGCCCCAGGCGTTGCTGTCCCGCCGGTAACAACCACGTTCAGACTGAACAGGCGCGACGGCGCGGCGCATGGCGGTTTCGCTTTCCGGCATGGAGGGTCGCCAACTGCGGTCAGGGTGGCGCGGCCTAGCTTGTGCGCTTCGTATATGCCCTGGGCGCCCCTGATTACAAGCACATTCACCACGCGGCTGAGGACTGTCTGGTCATCGATGGTGATGTTCCAGTCATATCCCTCTCCCAGTTTGAGCAGGAAACTCTCATTCACCTGGAGCGTGATGGTCTTACCATCATCATCGAGGGTGATTATCCTGCCTGATGGCGCGGTTTCTGCCGGCGTCGATTCAAGCTCGGGCATGCTTTTCCCCTGCTCCATAATATCAGAAGCTTTTCCATTGCCTCCAATCATTGCGCTTCCCACCTGAGCCAGCACAGGCCCTGCTGCAATAAAAAGCAAATAAACCGATACTAAAATCAAAACTATATACCGTCTCACCGCTAACCACCTGGATTGTATTTTAACCGTCTTTTCGTTTAAAGTTTTCTAAAATATCCGGGGCTGCCTACACATCTTTTGCAGCTCTGAGCAGTTCTTCTTTTGATGTATCCCAGTTGTGCATATTTTTGTTATGCTGCTGCACGAACGAGATTAGCTCATTTTCATTCTCGCTCCTGATCATAAAGCTACATCTCTTACAGTCTATTTCCTTAGTCACGGTTACTCACCTCCCCAAGCAAAGTTTTGGTCTGGGAATTAATAAACCTTGTGTAGTAAATTGTCTGCATAAGTTTACAGCAGATTCTCTACCTTGATTTTACTCGCCAACAGCGAGCCGGTTCTCCTGCATAGTTCAAACTCTTCATCACCCGGCATCCTCTTCACGTTAAGGTCATGTACCATCTCCACGCCGCAGGATGTCAATATCCTGTTTATTTCCTGCGTGGCTTCAAAGCTCCACCCGTAAGAGCCGAACGCAAGCCCGGCTTTCCCGGATAAATCAAGGTCAGAAAGTCCGCCCAGAAATTTCTTAACCGTTGGCATCATGGCATGGTTGTAATTGGGCGAGCCGATAGCTATTGCATCAGCATCTCTGAGTTCATCCTTGTTCGCATCGTTCACGTTCTTCAGCACGGTCTCTATCCCTTCTGCCCGCGCACCTTCCTCTATTGCGACTGCCATGCGCTCGGTATTATGCGAACCCGTGCCGTAGATGATAACAAGCTTTGACATGCTCCCGATTTATAATTATTTTTCACGCTATTTCTAGTTTATCCCAAATTCCTCTGAACAGAAACGCACTGTAGAGACTTTACATCATATCCAGCAGCAGTAGATCCGGGTCTTTCAGGTGTTCTATCAGCGTATTCATGAACCGCGCAGCCTGCGCGCCGTCCAGTGCCCTATGGTCAAATGATATAACCAGAGGCAGGATTTTCCGAACCTTTACCTCCCCGTCAACCACCACAGGCATGTCCCTTATCCTGTGCACGCCGAGGATTGCGACATCCGGCGGATTGATTATAGGGGTTGAAAAAATCCCGCCTATGCTCCCTATGTTAGTTATAGTGAAAGTGTTGCCTTTCAAATCCGCAAGTTTGATCTTCCTTGTACGTGCCTCTTCAGCAAGTTTTTCCGTCTCCTGCGCCAGTTCCATAATGCTCTTCTGGTCGGCATTCTTGATAACAGGCACCATCAGGCCTTCTGGAGTATCTACAGCGATCCCGATGTTATAATAGTGCTTCAATACAATCTCGTTTTTCTGGGAATCAATCGATGCGTTCAAATACGGGTGCTGCTTCAACGCAACCGTTACCGCCTTGACAACAAATGCAAGGTAGGTAAGCTTTATTCCCTTCTCTTCCGCTGCTTTTTTCTCCTTTTCCCTGAGTTTCACAAGCTCTGTAACATCAGCCTCGTCCATCGAAGTCACATGCGGCGCCGTGAACTTGGATTGGACCATGCGTTCTCCAATGGTCTTTCGGATACTTTTTATCGCGATCCTCTCTTCCAGGGCTTTTATCTCAGGCGCAGCTTCGGGCGGCGCAGCCTCTGGACGCTTTGCCTCTGGCATAGCCTCTGGCTTTACTTCCGAAAATCTCCTGACATCCTCATCAGTTACCCTGCCCCCGGGACCCGTGCCTTCAACCTTTGATATATCCACGCCGAGTTCCCTTGCGAGCCGCCTTGTAGAGGGCGTAGCTAAAACTCTTTCCGGCATCCCTTTTGGCTTTTCAGGTTTTTTGACCTCTTCGGGCGGTTTGGGGGGCTTGATCTCTTCAGAGGGTTTGATCTCAGACGGCTTTATCTCCCTGGATGGTTCAGCCGGTTTAACTTCTTCGGTCGGTCTCATCTCAGGTGGTTTTACCTCAGGAGGCTTAACCCCGGACGGCTTAACTTCAGGCGGTCTTACCTCTTCTCCCGGAAGCGCCAGGGAAGCCAGGGTGCTTCCGACTTTTATAACATCCCCCTCTTTTCCGTAAAGCTTCGCAACCTTCCCTGCCTTCGGGGATGGGATCTCTACGATAGCCTTATCTGTCTCGATCTCAGCAACAGCCTGGTCAGCCTTTATTTCATCGCCTGCCTTCACCAGCCATTTCACAAGCGTGCCTTCGGTAATGCCCTCACCAACATCCGGGAATTTTACATCGACCATAGTTTCACACCTCAGAAAGTTGCTACCTCTTTTATAGCATCTGCCACTCTCTCGGCATCGGGCAGGTAGTAATCCTCAAGCTTGGGCAGCGGCACGGGAACATCATACCCTGTAACCCTTTTAACAGGCGCCTCAAGATAAAGGAACGCCTTTTCGTTAATCCTTGCGATGATCTCAGCTCCCAGACCCAGTGTTCTTGGCTCTTCATGCACTATCACTGCCCTGCCTGTTTTCCTTACCGATTCTGTTATTATCTTATCATCCAGGGGAGAAAGCGTGCACAGGTCTATCAACTCAACGCTGACATCCTTCACCAGTTTCAGGGCTTCAAGACACACCCTTGCCATGGCACCCCATGATATCAGGGTAACATCATCGCCTTCTGTGAGCTTCTTTCCTTCACCGAGGGGCACGGTGTACTCGCCTTCCGGAACTTCTTCCCTGAAAGCGCGGTAAAGCCTCTTGGGCTCAAAAAAGAAAACCGGGTCGGGGTCCCTGATAGCGGATATGAGAAGACCTTTCGCATCATAGGGAGATGACGGGATAACCACTTTCATTCCCGGGATATGGATATAGAATGTGGCCACGGCCTCGGAATGATGCTCCAGCGCCCGGACACCGCCACCGTAAGGCGACCTTATGACCATCGGGCAGTGATATGTGCCCCTGGAGCGGTTCCTTATCCTGGAAGCATGGGCTGCAAGCTGGTCTATGGTCATATAACTGAAACCCTCGAACTGTATCTCAGCCACGGGCTTAAGTCCATAAACAGCCATACCTATCGCCGTCCCGACTATCCCGGATTCAGCAAGAGGCGTATCGATAACCCTCTCGCTTCCGAACTTGTTCAGGAGGCCTTCAGTAACTCTAAATACCCCGCCGTCCACGCCTACATCCTCCCCCATCACTATCACATCAGGATCTCTTTCCATTTCTTCGTGCAGTGCAAGGTTGATCGCCTGCACCATATTGAGTTTAGCCACTCTCATCCCTCCGTCTTTTTTGAAATATAGGCAAGGAGTTCGTCCATCTGCTCTTTCAGGTTCGAAGGCATTTCAGCGTACACGTATTTGAATATGTTCTCGACCCCGGGCTTATACGCTTCAGCCTCTTCAACGGCTTTCTCAATTTCTGCTGTAAGCTCTTTAATCAGCTTATCCTCGTAATCCTGGCTCCATATACCTTTCTTTGCAAGGTAGAGCTGAAAGCGCTTTATTGGGTCTTTTTTCTTCCACTCTTCCACTTCTACCATCTGCCTGTATTTTGTAGGGTCGTCGGATGTAGTATGAGCGCCCAAGCGGTAAGTGAAGCACTCTATCAATGTAGGTCCGCCGCCTGACCTTGCTTTTTCAAGGGCTGCTTTTGTCGCGCTGTACACGGCAAGCGCATCGTTCCCATCAACCTGGATGCCTTCAAAACCATAAGCTAAAGCTTTCTGTGCAAGCGTTTTAGAGGCTGTCTGCCTTTCTCTCGGCAGCGAGATGGCGTACTGGTTGTTCTGGCAAATGAAAACGGTCGGGGTTTTGAACACGCCTGCAAAATTCATACCTTCATGGAAATCCCCTTCAGAGGTTGCACCGTCCCCGAAATAAACGATAGAAGCTATCTTCTCCTTTTTGATCTTCGCCGCCCATGCAGCCCCTACGGCGTGGAGTATCTGGGTGGATACCGGTATAGCTATTGTAAAATTCCTGAGAGGCATCCCGATGTAAGCATCCTCGGACCCCATCCAGTAAATATAGAGAAGCTTAATAGGGATACCTCTTGCTATCTGGGCTCCCTGCTCCCTGAAAGCCGGGAAGAACCAGTCGTCAGGATTCAGGGCAAAAGCGCTCCCCACGGTAGTTGCTTCCTGCCCGAGAGACGCGCCGAAGGTGTACATCCTGCCCTGGCGCTGGAGCTTCAATGCTTTATCATCAAAAAGGCGGGTCAATACCATCGTCCTGTAGATTTTTTCAAGCGTTCCTTTATCTAGGTCGGGCTCTAAACTCTCATCCACATTCCCTTCGGGGTCAAGAATCGAAAGCCAGTCTACACTCAACTCTAAGATCTTTTTCCTCGGCAACCAGAAACCTCCCTAATCAATTAGTATGGTTCTAAACCTTTTTATCCTTTACTGAACTGAAAAACATCTATTCTATCTTCCTCACTACCACAGACCCATCCCTCATCCGTACCAGCTTCTCTTTAATGAGCCCGTACTTGTGATAGCTCATAGCTTCCACATGACCTGTGCCCAGATGCTTCATTATAAGCCTGGCGTCTTCCTGCGATATCACAAGCTCCTCAACAGGCGGGCTGGTTTTCACTTTTTTCTTTGAAAAAATAACCCCGTCCTTCAGGTTGGCGCCTGCATAACCTGCTGCATCGTTTAATATCAGCACTCCTTTTTTCATGTACGCGCCCGCGAACTCACCTGTTGTGCCCTCAACCAATACCACGCCGCCGTCCAGGTGCGCGCCTGTGTTCATCCCTGCATCTCCCCTGATGTGAACCACGCCTTTTTGCATCAGAAGCCCCGTGCCGTTATAGGCATTTCCTTCTATTGTAACTGAGGCATCGCAGGTGCACCGCACCGCCACCGTGCCCCGTAGTATGCCGTCATCCAGCACCAGAGCCCTCTTTCTCTCGTTAAAGCTGTTCTTAATAAGTTTATCTTTCCCCGGTCCTTTGCATAATATCTCTGTTATTGACCGGAATTTCCTGTAGCCCGGCTCATCGGATGAAACCTCAACCACATTCCCGACAGGTTCCTCTATACTTCCCTTTATGTATATCACGCCTGATACCATGCCCATTCCCATCTCAGAGGCCACATTGCCGTCGATATAGAGCCTTCCTGCTTTCTCGGGAGCACCTGTTCCTCCGAAGTGCTTCAGGTCAACGCCCATGCTGTAACCCAGCCTTTTCCCTGCATCTCCTGTGATACGCACTTCCTTGCCCTTCCTCAGTTCATCGACGAGGTCTTTGAACGTGTAACTTGTGCCTTCCTGGAAAGGTATGACGCTGCCGGGGCTGAGAATGTTGTTCTGCCAGGTGAAATTGTAAGTATAATCGCACAGGTTATCAATGCGGTTTTTTATTGTCAGGAACATAATATCAGTTCAAATACGCGGAGATTATACTATCTTTAGTTCGTTTTATCTTTAACGTATCTTCGCTTATGCATATTGTCCCGGGACCCCAATAGTAAATTATATAGACATACCGAAGAATATGATAAACTCAGGTGCAAAAATGAGTATTAAACTCGGATTCGTTGTTTCGGAATTCAACCGTGATCTGACCATACAAATGGAGACCCTTGGAAAAGAGCACGCGGCTTTTCTTGGCGCTTCTGTTGAAAAGATATTATATGTCCCCGGTGTTTTCGATATGCCTCTGGCAGTAAAGAAGCTTGCTGAGGACACAGGTATTGATGCTGTCGTGACAATCGGATGCGTGATACAGGGAGCCACAAAACACGATGAGATCGTGGTCCAGCATGCTTCAAGGAAGATAACAGACCTTGCTCTTGAGTACAATAAGCCCATAACCCTCGGGATATCAGGTCCTGGCATGAGCAGGCTTGATGCGCACGAGCGTGTTGATTATGCAAAGCGCGCGGTCGAAGCTGCCGTAAAAATGGTAAGAATGTTAAAAGATTAAAAAACAGAGCAGATCTTTTTTTATAGTTTTATAATACCTGCTGAACCGCTGCTCTGTATAATTGCATGATATTCATCCGGGTAAAAGTCCCGCATGTTCTCAAGCAAAAAGATGTTCCTTGTACACATCATTACCTTATTTGCTGTCAGCCTCTCAGGAGCGCACTTCTCCATCCACAGAACTACCTCGTTTGATTCCATCTGATATTCTCCAGTACCTCATAGCCTCCTGTACCTTGTGCTCCTCATTATTATAATGATAATTATTAGAGTATATATAAGTTACGGTGATAAGGGCTTTGCACTTAAAGTCACGTTTTTGAGCTACTTTAGGTGCAAGATTAAGACTTTAGGTGCAGAATTAAGATCTTAGGTGCAAGTTAGAGTCTCACATAGCCCCCATACCCCACACTCATGCTATCCATGTGAGAGACATACGAAGTTATTAGAATGCCGATACCATTCGAAATTTTGAAATCTGGATACCTCAATTCCATTCCAATGGTCACTCTTTAATCCGGTCAAGGGATAATATCATATCTGGATTTTTGAAAACAAATAGCTCCCGATTACAAGGAACAGCGCGGAAATACCTGCAAGCACCGCAAAATCAATTCCGAAGCCGAAATACATCTGGCCTACGAGTGCGCCTCTTAAACCATCGACGCCGTAAGAGAGTGGATTCAGGCTGGAAAACAGGACAATTACTCCTGGAAGACCCTGAAGCGGAAATAACGCGCCGGATAAGAAAAAAAGCGGCATAACCAAAAAATTCATGATCATCTGGAATCCCTGCATATCTTCCAGAAGCGAGGCGACAGAAAAGCATCTTCAAGCGAACCTGTATTAGTCTGTTTCTTCAACTGGGTCTGTTAAGTCTAAGGGACTTCCTTTGATGTGTTAACCTTTGGGACTTTGGAATGAATGCTCAGACAGTATATTTTTTAGTTTTATACGCATCCCTACAATTCTCCCTATCATTATTCCTGCAAGAATACTATAAGTGAAGGCAGTGAGAATAGAACCATGTATCCAATGCCCAAAAAGCCATGCTCTTGATACGGAAAAAGCCACATAAAATAGCATTATAATAATGCCAATCGTATCAAAACGAGAAACAACTTTTGCCCTCTCTTCATGCCAGTGAATAATAAACATGCGAGTGGCAATGAACCCAAGGAATAATCCCAAGAGAAATCCGCCAAGAGATAGCTCGATGCCAATAATACCTTCCAAGACATCATACAGCATAAGCCCAGTCAGGATGATACCTATCACATAAAAAATCCTTAGCCTAAAGATGAGCTTTCGGTCTATGTGTTTCTTCGCTGGATGTTCTTTAATATTCAAAGAATTTAAAATTTTCTTGAAGAAATTTCCGTTTTGCATATAATCTCCTATTGTTCAAACCGCAGGGCATCCACCGGATTCATCTTTGCTGCCGATCTTGCAGGTGCAACGCCTGAGAGTACGCCCACAAATACAGAGAATGCAAGTGAAAAGACCAATAGTTGGGGTGTGACAACAGCGCTCAAACCCACCGCAGATATCATGACTGATATGAGTATGCCAAAAATTATCCCGATTATTCCACCAACAAATCCGAATAATCCGGCTTCCATAATGAAAAGTTTCATTACTTCATTATCTGTAGCTCCAAGTGCCTTGAGTAATCCTATCTGTCTCGTGCGTTCCATGACTGACATGAACATGGTATTTGCTATTCCTACGGCGCCCACAAGAAGCGAAACTGCCGCTATCGCCGTCAAGAACAGTGATATAGCCTGAGTGATACTGCTTATCTGCTGCTGAATCGATGCGAATGCAATAACTGTAAAATCCCTGGTTCTTGAATTCACATGTCTTGACTGCATGAGCTTCTGTATAATATCGTCAGTTATTTTATTCGCCTGCTCTTGGTCGGCTACTTTTACCATGATGGAATTAAATATGTTTCTGGATATACTTTCAGTTATCACATCACGAGCATAATCTGCAGGCATATATACCGCATTATCTCCTCCTCCAAAACCGCCAGATTTAGCGAATATTCCCACGACCTTAAAAGTCTTGCCTCCTATTGTAATTGGTCTATTCAGGGTAATCTGTTGTAAAAAAGTATCATGGGCTAAAGAATAGCCAATAACTACAGCGTTCGAATCACCTGGCTGAAGGTATCTGCCGGCTTCAAGCTTCGTTGTGACTATGGAACGCCATGTCGCGGTATCAACGCCGCTTATGGATACTGAGGTCTTCTCCGTACCCAGTATCATATCTGACCTTCCTGATACCATGCCATTTACATATAACACGCCTGGTACCTGCTTGATTGCGTTCAGGTCTTTATCCGTGAGATTAATATTACCTGAAGCCGCCCCCATCCCCCCAAAACCGTTAGAAGCACGCGAAAACCCCGGGATGACCGTGATCAAATCAGCTCCAAGACCACCCAGGTTAGCCTGCACGCTTTCCTGTAAGCCCTCGCCTATGGATATTATAGCTACGACCGCAGCCACCCCTATCACAATACCAATAACAGTGAGCCAGCTTCGCATCTTGCTTTTCTTAACATGGCTCAGGGACAAGGTGAAAATATCTAACGTTTTCATTTAGTTCAGCCTGTTATTTCTTGATCAAACCGGATATCTTCTTCCTCTGCCAGAATACTATTATGATCACTGCTACCGCAAGTGCCCATATGGCATAATTCGTACCTGCTGTGCCTTTCGTTCCAGCCAGCGCACCCCCGGCTGATAACTCTACAGCAAGGTTCTTTGCAATAGTATGTCTCGTTCCACTTGTATCGGTATATTGTATCTCCAATTCAAGGTTGTTTCCTGCTCCAGCATTTTTTGTTATCTGGAATATTGCAGAGGTGTAATCACCAGAATTTAAATTCCCAAGCACGGAAGAACTGCTTCCAGTTGAAGAGAAGTTCTTTTGGGTAGGTATGCTGACAGTCACCGCACTGGCCGGATTTACCCCTACATTTGCAACATTGAGCGAAAAGGAGCCCAAAGTTTCCTGGTAGCTTATCTCAAAATCAGTAGTTCCGGCGACAACCAGTCCGACATAGTTACTGGATGAGTAATTATTCTCCCCTGTGATCTTTATGGGCAGGTTATATACACCGGGGTGCGCTGCAATATCTACTGCCATGTCAAATGTGATATCGGCTTCATTGCCTGCCTTCAGGTTACCGAGGGAGAACTGCGTTCCTCCGCCAAGGATAGAAAATGCCGGATTCGAATCCGTTGCGAGGTTTATTTCAGCTACGGCGTTCTGTACTGTGCCCGTACCTGTATTTTTAAACTGCAGCGTCACCCTGTTAATGCTCATCGGTGCTACGGTGCCAAGCGTTGAATTAAGCAGCACTATTAAGGGCTTGCCTTTAATCGTTAAAATCTGGTCTTTGAGCTCGGTAGTTACCGGAGTCGCCTGAGTAGAGCCGCTTGTTTGCTGGCCCTTATATGTGATATAAACATTGAAATAATAATCTCCTTCTACGGCATCAGGATTTACATTGATCCTGAACTTTGCAGTTCTCTGGTCGCCCCAGTCATTTATAGTTCCTAATGAATATACATCGTTCAGAATATTCACTGCATTAGCTGATGCATTATCTTTCGGCACCAGTTTGACCGATACATCTTCCATGAACGAGCCAAATCCCATATTCTGTATCGGTACATAGACATAGGTAGTATCTCCGGGATACACGGGTGCACTTTCAGTCACAAGATAATTTGATTGTGCGGACGCGACCTGTGTAAACAACACCGCAGATGCGATCATTAACACTAAATAAAATTTTTTCATGTTTCACCTACTATTTTTCCATCAAGCATTCTTACAACTCTTCCTGCATATTCTGCAATTTTCATGTCATGTGTTATCATTACTATAGTCAATCCCTCGCTGTTTAAACGTTTGAAAACATCCATTACTTCGCTTCCTGCTTTTGTGTCAAGATTCCCTGTGGGCTCATCTGCCAGGAGAATAGAAGGACCTGTAGCGAGTGCCCTTGCAATTGCTACTCTCTGCTGCTGTCCCCCTGATAACTGAGCTGGAAAATGGGCTCCGCGTTCAGCCAACCCAACAATAGTCAGCAGTTTTTTTGATGCCTCCTCTATATCGCTCTCAGGAAATTCATGAATCCTCATCGGAAGCTGGATGTTTGCTATTGTTGTAAGAGTGGGGTAAAGGTTAAAAGTCTGAAATACAAATCCGATTTTTTTACCTCTTATGCGTGCAAGATTATTACTGCTAAATTCTGATATGTCCCTGTCTTCAAGCAAAACCTTTCCGCGGGTGGGCATATCCATACAGCCTATCATGTTTAACATGGTTGACTTACCGCATCCGCTTGGTCCTGTTATAGCCACGAACTCACTTGCCTCGATAGCCAGGTCTATTCCCTGAAGTGCAGGTACGTCAAACTCACCCATGCGATAAATTTTCCAGACGTCCTGCAGTTCCATTACAGTATCTGTCATAAAATTCAACCCCCGATACCTTCGAATACCATATCGATCTTTTCGGAAATATCCCTGGAAAATGAGTAATCGCTCTCTGGCTTTAACCAGGCCATTAGTGAGAACAAGTAGATTGCAATCAGAGTTTCAGTCGCTTTCTTTACATTTATAGTGCTTCTTACGTCTCCCTCTTTTACACCTTCTTCAAGTAAATCGCTTAGTATCTTAATGAGACGGTAGCGTCTTTTTTTATCTTCATCAGATTTCAACCCTGTAAATCTTATATGTTTTATGTATTCAAGGACCAGCAGTTTTGTAAGTTCTTTGTCTTTTTCATAGTTCTCTGCCAGAAATGCCAGTAGGTTCTTTATCTTATCCTTGGTAGAGCAACTTCTTGCCGTCTCATTTTCGATCAAACTATAAATCAACTCATCCCTTTGTTCTCCAAAGAATAGGAGAAGCGCCTCTTTAGTCGGAAAATAATTGAAAAATGTACTCTTACCTATTCCAGCTTCTTCGGTGATCTCATCAATACTTGTGCTTTCAAATCCTTTTTCTTTGAATAATCTTCCCGCCACTTCAAAGATCTTATTTTTTGTTTCTATTTTCTTTTTCTCACGCAGGGACATGTTACCATCTTCTTAACAGATACAACTTGGATAATGACTACGGTCATATCCGACCGTAATCATACACGACCATAGTCGTATTTAAAAGTTTTGATGTTGGTATTTGTGGGTAATTGTAAACTTGCAATAGGATTTTAGGTACTGAATTAAGACTATAGGTGCAACTTCACGACTTTAGGTGCAAAAGCGACTTTAGGTGCAAAGCTGGTGATAAGATTCCTGCGAAACATGCCAATGGAGAAATCATCAAAATTTTAAATAACTCTAAAAACACTCATGAATACCCCGGATAGGAGCGGTATCACAAGGTTATCATCTACCGGTCTTCCGTTAATCCGTAATGGGATTGCGTCCCCCAGCGTGGCGCCAGCAGCGCCCGCAACATATACAGGAAGAGATAAATAAGCCATATCCTTTGCCAGAGGCAGGCTTAAAAGAACAAGCCCTGTCATCAAACACACAACAAACATTGCAGCCATTATCGGCAGAGGTTTGATCACAATCTTTTTTGTATCGTGGTTGCGGACATCCCCGCCGCTTATCATCGAGCCTGCCAGCCCCGATGCCGTATCCCCTACGGCCAGCATCAATAATGCAGCTATGGCTATCGTTTTATCGAATACCAGGATAGAGATAAGAGCAGCCATCTGAAAATAGATATATGCTGCAACCTGTTTATTCTCGTGAGGGCGCAGTAATACTTTCGGAAGCTCTATTTTTCCATTAAGGCGGAGCCATTCGATCAATAAAAGGACGGCATTAATAATTGAAAGCCCTATTAATGCTGTTTCCCTGTCCAGAAAATAATAGACGATCGGGATAAGAGAACCTATTAGATGGAACGCTTTTCTTCGCAGCTCACTGGATAGGTCGAACATACAAATATTCTATACTTTTCTGCCGGCTTCCTCAAAGGATTTGCCACCATATATCAGGTCGCAAACATTGTCTGCAATATCATTCATGCTCGCCCGCACCTGTTTCATCGTGTCCCTGTCCCTTATTGTGACGCTGCCGTCCTCAAGTGTCTGGTAATCCACTGTTATGGAATACGGCGTGCCGATCTCATCGTTCCTTCTGTACCGCCTGCCGATGGTGCCAGAATCATCATAAGCGACCAGTATCCCCGCTTTGCGAAGCATTTTTACTATGTCCTCTGCGGGTTTTACAAGTTCATCGCGCGTAAGCAGGGGCAGTACGGCTGCCTGCACAGGCGCAACCTCCGGAGGGAGGCGCAAAACTATCCGCGTTTTATCTTCTTCTCCTTCTTCAACAGCTTCCTCCTCAAAATAGGAGTGCTCAAGCAAAGAATATATTATCCTGTCTATGCCGAAGGAAGGTTCTATCACGTGCGGTATGATGGTTTCGCCATGAACTTCCTCTGTTACTTTTTCAAATGCGACCGAACTTTTTTCGATCGTTATTTTTTCACCGTCGATTATCAGCTCGATAACATCCCCTGATAGCTCTTCAGGCTTAAGTGCTTTTAGCGCATTCGCTATCCTGGCTGCTTTTCCTTTGAACTTTGGTCCGAGGATACCCATATTGGGTTTGACCGTAAAACGCTCAATAGGTTTCGGCTTGTCGTAAGGAACATACACTGCCAGCTCGGTCTCGCTCTGCTTTGCATGGGCTTTCAGGTCATAATCAGTCCTGTCCGCAATGCCCACGACCTCGACCCAGCCGAAGCGGTCGCTCAATATCTCGGCATCCCAGCAATCCGCCGCATAGTGCGCCATTTCGTCCTTCATATGCTGCCTGAAACGCAATTTATCCGCCGATACTCCGACGCGCACGAGGAACCGATACGTCATGGCAAGGCAGTATCCCAGGAACTCATGGGCGATGATGCCCCCGGCTACAGCCTCTTTGATGGACATCTTCTGAGACTCTCCGGCTGCCTGCCCGGCCTGTGAGTATAGGTTCAGGACAATGCCTGATATCTCCTTGAATTTCGGATGTGTCTTGTCCCTGGGGTCGATGAATATCTCAGCTTCCGCCTGTGTGAATTCACGCAGGCGTATCACACCCTGGCGCGGGGATATCTCATTGCGATAGGCTTTCCCTATCTGCGTTGCACCGAAAGGCAGATGGTCGCGGTAGAACTTCAGGAGGCGAGGGAAATCCACGAACATCCCCTGGGCGGTCTCGGGGCGAAGGTACCCTGCCCGTTTTCCACCCGGACCGATGCTGGTCTTGAACATCAGGTTGAACTCGTAAACTGCACCGAGCTTTCCGCCGCATTCCGGGCATTTGATGTTGTTCTTGTTGATTATCTCGGTGAGTTCATCAGCGCTCAGGGTATCCGGGTTATCCACAACATCCTTGATTAGATGGTCTGCCCTGAAAGCCTCGTGGCACTTCTGGCACTCTGTCAGTGGGTCGGAGAAGCCCCCGACATGCCCAGATGCGATAAAAACATCCTCTATACCGATGGTGGGCGCCTCTATCTCGTAATACCCCTCATTTATTACGAATATATCCCGCCAGGTGTTCTCGACCCGGCGCTTGAGCATGGCGCCGAGCGGACCATAATCGTAAAAACCCGCAGTTCCGCCGTACAGCTCGAACGAGTTCCACAGGAACCCGCGGCGCTTTGCAAGCTCTATTACCTGTTCGTATTTGTCTGCCATGTGAATCTTTCGCTTAATACATGGTTTTGATTTATTAAGGTTTCATTTGACTATGCTGCATATTAGATCAATAGACCTCTATTGTCAGATTTAAATACAACTGATGCTTAGTTATAATCATGTTCACAGAGATTTTTGGAGACAGCCCGCAAGTAAAAGTGCTCGACCTCCTGATAACCCAGGATGATATGGAATACACAAAAAAAGAGATTGCGGAGTGCGCCGACGTGGGGCGCTCGACACTGTACACATTCTGGGATACACTTGAACGCTACAATATCGTTAAAAAAACACGCAGGATAGGCAATACCTGGCTTTATAAGATAAATTCTGATAGCCTGGCGGTCAAAGCCTTGCAGGAATTCCAGTTAAGGATAGTTGATATAATTGTGGAAGAGGAGACTAAAAATAAAGGCCATGGCGAATCTCACCTGTTAAGTGAAAGCGAGATGAAACTGGCTGCGATTGTAGATTAAACTTTAGACTTGTATGAAATCCTCGCAAAGGTAAGGTATCCGGAACATATTTATCTACCAATAAATATACTGTACAGACCATGTTCGAAAATATATTCAAAGGATTTTCCTTCATAAAAGAGAGCTTCAGCCTCATCACTAAAGATGCCGACCTCATCAAACCTTCCATTTATTCAATACTAGTCGGCGTGTTTTTTACGATTATCTCAGGTATCGTTCTTTTCCTTCTCAGGTCCCTGATACCGGCAGAATTGTTTTACATCCTTGCCTTCCTTGTGCTTCTTGTAGATTATTACATTTCCTATTTTTTTACAGGCATGACGGCGTTCCTTGTGTACGATTATTTTAAAGACGGCGATGCTACCATGTCCGAGGCATGGGCTGCTGTGAAGAAGAACGCTGCGACTATATTTTACCTGAGCATCATTTCAGCTATCGTGAAGGTCATCACAAGTATTCTCCGAAACAAGGAAGAAAGAGACAGAAGCATTGCAAGCGGGCTTTCGGTCATGATAGTCGGGTTCATTGAATCCGCCTGGACTGTTGCCACTTATTTCATTATCCCTGCTATTGTTATCGAGGACAGGGGACTTAAAGGTGCTGTGGAAAGGGCTACCTACATAATTAAGAGAAACCTTCTTCCGATCGGAGTGGGCGAGATAGCAGTGGGGCTTGTTACTGGTATCCTCTCTTTCATTGGAATAATAATCGCTATCGTTATCGGGGTGATGTTATTCAGCGTTACAGGCGGCGCGGCAGCAGGCGCACTGGTCGCGATACTGGTAGTTGCGATATTGATCATACTGGTAATCGCGCTTTCCATGTATATCACCACGGCTTATCATACTTGCCTCTTCCTGTGGGCAAGGGATGTTGAAACTGCAAGTCCTGGCGTGACCGGCACGATAAAGCCGCCTGCACCGATAGCGAGCGCGCTTGGAGTGTAAAATTTATTTTTTTATCCTCACTTCCGGCATTGTTCGGGACGTACCTGTTTATCCGGTTTCTTCCCGAACAAACTTCCGATCAACCCGCGCTTAAACCTCGTCCCATCGATAAAGATCTCTGCGCCCTGAGATTTTGATACTTTACCCACTTTTTTGGCAGTGATTCTTCCGCCAATAGTATTCCCGATGCTTTTGATCTCATCCGCAATTATCTCTCCGCCTGCCATGCCGCTTCCTGTCTCTTCTCCTGCCCGTTTAGCAATTACCCGCCCGCCCCTCATGCAAGCCCCGAGCATATCGCCTGCGGTTTCAACTTCGATACTGCCTCTTTCGAGTTCAAACCCGACATAATCAAGATGGTTCACTTCAAGACCGAATATTCCCGGATGCATGTATTCGGCACATAGAGATGTCAGATAACCGAGTATCATTTTCTCATATGAGTCTTTTGGGTTTGATTTCTGTATGATCTCTTTAATACCATCGCAGTCAGCGGGTGCGGCGCGTTTTATCTCTGCCTTGCTCACATTTTCGATCTGTTCGATGATGTCTTCAAGTTGCATAAATTAAAAATCATCCTCTGGACAATATGCGCAGTGCGGGTTTAAATTTTTGTTATATGGGGCCGCTGAGATTTGAACTCAGGTCTCATGCACCCCAAGCATGAAGGATGGACCAAGCTACCCTACGGCCCCTCGTTTTGATGAATACAACGAACGTCTCTATTTTCAGCGTTCATCAAAGGGTGCATAGCCTAAACATCCTGTCAGTATTTTATCCTTTCTGATTGGCAGTACTTCGTTGTTTGACGAAGCAACCTTCGTTAGTTTTATATGCTCCAACATCGTTACTCACTCGATAACATGACCGATAATGCAGCCGTTGCCTCGATTCCCGCTACGCAATCTTCTTCTACCAATGGTGCTTATAAAGACCTCAAACATAAACTTGCTGAGAAAATGGCCGGGGAGATCACACTCTCGGATAACCCCGGTGAGACCTTAAAAAAATGGCGCACTGTTTTTGAGATCTCACAATCCGACCTTGCAGCATATCTGAAAGTCTCGCCATCCGTAATAAGCGACTATGAAAGCGGCAGGAGGAAATCCCCGGGGATATTCATCGTGAGTAAAATCGTGGACGCTATACTGGATATGGATGTCGCGCGCGGGGGAGCGAAAATCCGCTCTTACGAGGGCATACTGCGGGGCGATTTCAGTGCAGACGCGATATATGATATTCATGAATATCTTTCACCCATTTCGGTGGAAGAACTGACAAAACTGATCAAAGGAGAAGTGGCGTACAGCCCGGGCAGCGAACATATAAAACCGCTGTACGGATACACTGTCATCGACAGCCTGAAAGCTATTCTTCAGCTTTCTTACACCGAGTTCCAGAAATTGTACGGCTGGAGTTCCGAGAGAGCGATGATCTTCACAAATGTCTCAACTGGCAGGTCACCAATGGTGGCACTGAGGGTAACCAATCTGAAACCGGCCCTTATCGTGATCCACGGGCTTCCGGTGTCGCGCATAGACCCGATAGCAGTCAAGATCGCTGAAATTGAGCATGTGCCGCTCATCACTTCTGTTATGCCGCTCAACGATGTAGTGTGTGCACTTCAATCTCATGATATAAAACACTAATAACACTAATTTCTTTTAAATATAAGGAGACTAAAAAATGAACGTTGGAATTGTTTCGTATGGCGCTTATATCCCGCGTTTTAGAATCAAGATAGAAGAGATATCTAAAGTGTGGGGTGATAATGCGTCCAGTATTGCTGAGGGACTGATGGTTTTTGAAAAATCCGTGCCCGACATGGACGAGGATACCATCACGATAGCTGTAGAAGCCGCACGCCACGCTATAAATCGCGCTGGCGTTAACCCTGAAAGGATCGAGGCTATATTTACAGGTTCGGAGAGCCACCCGTATGCCGTTAAGCCCACAAGTACCGTCGTGGCTGAAGCTATTGGTGCCACCCCAAGCCTCACTGCCGCTGATTTCCAGTTCGCATGCAAGGCAGGTACGGCTGCCATCCAGGCATGCCTCGGCATGGCTGATTCTGGCATGATAGACCTCGGGATGGCAATAGGTTCTGATGTCTCGCAGGGCGCACCGGGCGATGCCCTTGAATATACTGCAGCAGCCGGCGGGGTTGCATACATAATAGGGAAGGACAAACTTGTAGCAAAGATCGAATCAACATATTCGTACACCACGGATACGCCCGACTTCTGGAGAAGGGAAGGAATGCCCTATCCCGAGCACGGCGGCAGGTTTACAGGCGAGCCTGCTTATTTTAAGCATGTGACCTCGGCGGCTTCCACCCTTATGAATAAGATGGGCACAAAACCTTCTGATTACAATTATGCCATATTCCACCAGCCGAACGGGAAATTTCCCACGCGTGTGGCAAAGATGCTCGGTTTTTCAAGCGAGCAGATCAAACCGGGTCTTGTAGTTCCAAGACTCGGGAATACATATTCAGGCTCCTGCATGATGGGACTGGCAGCGACCCTGGATATAGCAAAACCGGGAGACAGGATACTGATGACAGCTTTTGGCTCGGGCGCAGGAAGCGATTCATTCAGCATCAGCGTGACAGACAGGATTGAGGAAGTCCGCAACGGTGCGCCCAGTGTTGAACAGCTGCTGGCTAACCCGATATACATAGATTATGCAAGATATGCAAAGCACAAAGGTAAGATCAAGTTATGAGGTGATTTCATGAGGGATGTCGCGATTATAGGAGTCGGATGTACGGAATTCGGCGAATTATGGGATAAATCGTTCAGGGAACTTTTCGTTGAGGCGGGAATAAGCGCAATAGAGGATGCAGGTATTCAGGGCGGGAAAATCGATGCTCTTTATGTCGGGAACATGAGCGGAGGCAGGTTCATCGAACAGGAGCATATAGGCTCCCTGATTGCGGATTATGCCGGGCTGGCAAGCTTAAACATACCATCCACGCGCGTGGAGGCTGCCTGCGCTTCCGGCGGGCTGGCTCTCCGCCAGGGGATCATCGCAGTGGCATCGGGCTACCATGATATAGTGATTGCAGGCGGGGCTGAGAAAATGACCGATGTGGATGCCGAGACGACAACGGATGCGCTTGCAGCCGCTGCCGACAGGGAATGGGAAGGAGTGATGGGCGCCACTTTCCCGGGGCTTTATGCAATGATAGCGCGGCTTCATATGCACAGATACGGAACGACATCGGAGCAACTGGCTTCAGTGGCGGTCAAGAACCACCATAACGGGATGATGAACCCGAAAGCGCAGTTCCAGCATGAAATTTCGATAGAGGCGGTGCTGAATTCTGTCATGGTGGCAGACCCGCTGCACGTTTTTGACTGTTCGCCTATTTCAGACGGTGCTTCTGCCGTCGTCCTGGCCCCCGCCGAGGTAGCCCGCAAGTACACGGATACGCCGGTATATGTAAAGGCGTCTGCACAGGCAAGCGGAACACTCTCTCTTCATGATAGAAGGGATATCACCACGCTTGATGCGACCGTTGTTGCGGCAAAGAAAGCGTACAATATGGCAAATGTCACACCCAGTGATATTGATTTTGCCGAAGTGCATGATTGCTTTACCATTGCTGAGATATGCGCCATCGAAGACCTAGGATTTGTGAGAAAGGGTGATGGCGGTAAAGCTTCGCAGGAAGGCATGACAGCCATCGGAGGCAAGATACCAATAAACACTTCCGGTGGATTGAAGGCGTGCGGTCATCCTGTAGGGGCGACAGGGGTAAAGCAGGCTGTTGAAATAACAATGCAGCTTCGCGGCGAGGCGGGAAAAAGGCAGGTAGATGGCGCCGAGATCGGTCTCACGCATAACGTGGGCGGCTCAGGCGGTACTGCCGTAATACACATATTCGGAAGGGAGAGATAAAAATGTCAGTTCCAAGATTCTGGAGAAGGCTCAAAAACCTGTACAACCTTATAGGTACGCAATGCAAGAAATGCGGCGAGTATCATTACCCTCCAAGGACCATCTGCCCGAAATGCAGGAGGAGCAGCCTGATAGTCCCGTACAAATTCAAAGGGTTGGGAGAGGTGCTGACCTATACTATCGTGCACAGTGCTGCAAAGGATTACGCAAAGCATACACCCTACATACTGGCTATAATCCGGCTTGATGAAGGTCCAAGCCTTACTTCACAGGTGATATGCGATCATGCCGACATCCATATTGGCATGAAAGTGAAGTCCACGTTCAGGAAGCTCGGAGAGGAGAGTGAGAAAGGAATGATATATTATGGTACGAAATTCGTTCCTTTAGCGACCCCGCCAAGAAAGGATTGATATTTTTATCTTCTTTTATATTTTTAACATAGTGTGAATCGTTATATTCATTAGATAGCACTTAGAATATTACTACAAAATGAATAATCTCACTCATAAGCCCCCGAATGCGGATGAACTGGTAGAAAGAATCAGCCAGTTTTTCACGGTCTATGAGATGCAGCAGCATGGTGATAACATCTATTTCTACGTGATCCCCAAAGAGGCTTTACTGGGAGTTAAAGAAAATAATAATAACGGCGAAGTTCCCATAGAACCCGGCATCGTGTATCAAAAGTTATGGGCTGCTTTTGCTGAAAAAGGATACCAGTTCGCTTTTAGAAACGAACTTGGGGAACAAATCCTGATCGGTTCACCGTTCAAGCCCGTCCAGGAGCGGAGGTGGATAAATGTAGTGCTTGCTCTTGCTACGTTTATTACCACGATGGTTATGGGTTCGTTCCTTTTCGGTGCGAACCCGGTAAGCAACCTGTCGGATGTCTTAAAGGGTATTCCTTTCACCCTGGCAATAATGACTGTCCTGGGAGCTCATGAAGCAGGGCATTATATAGTCGCGAAGATGCACGGCATGAATACATCGCTGCCCTATTTCATCCCTTTTCCGAACCCTGTCGGGACACTGGGGGCTGTTATCAGGCACCGCGGACCGATACCCAACCGTAAAGCCCTGTTCGACGTTGGGATAGCCGGCCCCCTTGCCGGGCTTATTGTTTCAATCATTGTTACCGTGATCGGGCTTCTTCAACCCCCGATCGCTAATACACTGGCAGGATTACAGATCCAGTTGGGAATTCCCCCTCTGTTCGAACTGATAACACGATTAATCCCGGCAGCCAGCACATCTTTAATGCATCCCGTTGCGTTCGCCGGCTGGGTGGGGATGCTTGTGACCGCCCTGAACCTGATTCCCGCCGGTCAACTGGACGGAGGGCATGTACTCCGTGCAATGATAGGTGAGAAAGCTTCGCATGTATCAACTTTTATGCCTGTTGTACTCCTTTTTACAGGTGGTTATATGATCCTTGTCAAGAACCTGGACGGCTCCATATGGGTATTCTGGGGGTTCTTGCTCGTCATATTCGCCGCCTCAGGCCATCCAAGACCGCTTAATGACGATATCCCGCTTGGAAAAGGGAGGATAGTCCTGGGTATAATTACTTTCTTCCTTGGTCTTCTCTGTGTTACTCTTGTGCCATTTCAGATACAGTGAACCACAAATTATTTATGGTAGTAATACTTTATGGGTATAAATAATACTGGCAGTAATAATATGGTGATATAATGTTAGGCGGATTCAGCGAAGAACAAATAAAAAGATACTCACGTCATATCATTCTCCCCGAAGTGGGCGGAAAAGGTCAGAAAAAGCTCCTCTCCTCAAAGGTGCTTTGCATAGGCGCAGGCGGGCTTGGGGCGCCCATCATCGAATACCTTGCCGCGGCAGGCGTGGGAACGCTCGGCATAATTGATGACGATGTTGTTGACCTGAGTAACCTCCAGAGGCAGGTGATACACGGGGGGAATGTCGGGATACCCAAGGTCGAATCTGCAAAACGGTTCGTAAACAACCTTAATCCAGATATCGAAGTAAAGGCATACAAAGAGCGGCTGAACGCAGGCAATGTTGTTGATATCTTCAAGGAATATGACATAGTTGTGGACGGCTCTGATAACTTTGCAACGCGGTACCTTGTGAACGATGCATGCGTGCTCACCGATACCCCGTTATCCCACGGCAGCATATACCGGTTCGAGGGGCAGGTGACAACGATAATACCGCACAAGGGACCGTGCTACAGGTGCCTCTTTGAGCATGCGCCCCCGCCCGGGATGGTGCCGAGCTGCCAGGAAGCAGGCGTTCTCGGCGTACTGCCCGGCATTGTGGGTGTCATCCAGGCGACAGAAGTGGTGAAATACCTGCTTGGCATCGGGGAGCTGTTAGTAGGACGGCTTATCTACTACGATGCACTCAATATGACCTTTGATGAGATCAAGATGCGCTGGAACAAGAGCTGTCCCGCATGCGGCGAAGAGCCAAAGATTACATCGATACAGGAAAAGATATACGGCGAATCATGCAGGATATGGTGAGAAAAAATGGCAGTTGAACTGGATCTGAAAGGCGAGGTGTGCCCGTACACCTTTGTAAAGACAAAGCTCAAGCTTGAAGAACTTGAAAGCGGAGAGGAACTGGCTGTGACCTTCGATCATGCCCCTGCTGTGGAGAACGTGCCCCGCAGCCTGAAGAATGAGGGGCATAAGATACTCGGAATAGAGCAGCAGGGCGACCACCTCTGGAAAGTAAGGATACGCAAGGCATGAAGCTCGGGATACTCCTGACTACAAGCCCTGAGAATGAGAATACAAGTACTGTTATCTCTATAAGCAGGGCTGCGCGCGAGCAGGGTCATGAGGTCTCCATTTTTTTGATGTACGACGGCGTGTACAATGTTCATAAAAAGGAGTTCGTAGAGCTGGTGGATAAAGGTGTGAACATCGCAGTCTGCGCGCTGAATGTGGAGCAGCGCAAAGTGAACAGGGTCGATGGCATACTCTTCGGAAGCCAGTATGACCATGCATGCATCGCAAATGATGTTGACAGGTTCATATCGTTTGGGTGAGCCATGAAAAAAATAACTGTAATCGTAAGGAACCTCCCGTTGAATACAAGAAGGAACGCCGAGGCTCTGCGGATGAGCGTTGGCCTGACGCTGCGCGAGGATAAGGTCACGGTCATTTTCATGGATGATGGCGTTTATACCGCCGCTCCCGCAAAATCTGAACTGGTAAATGCTGCGCCCCCAAAAAAGGAATTCGAGGTGCTATCGATGCTGAAATGTCCCATGCTGGCGGATAAACCCTCTATTGAAAAAAGAGGAATAAAAAGCCTCCTTGCAAACGTATCGGCAGCAGAGCGCGAAGAGATCGTGAGAACAATAACAGAATCCGATGTCGTGATACCATTTTAGTTATGAGAATACTGCATATCATCCGGAACCCGAACGACCCAACCCCATTAGAGGTTGCAAAGGCGCAGAGCAAGGAGCATGAGGTTGCGATACTTCTGATGCATGATGCGGTGTACGCGGCTCCTTCATTGAAAACTTACGCATGCGCCGATGATGCGGAAGCCAGGGGGGTTACGCAGCATGAGCGCGTGGGGTACGACAAGATAGTGGAAATGATGTTTGAGTACGATAAGGTCGTGTCGTGGTAGAGATTATAGGTATCAGGAATTTACATAGTAAAAATTTTCGCAGTTTTTCAATTGGATAGAGAAAATCCTATTCGCATAGGAGAGCTAACATTCCTTGTCACGAACACCTGAAAATATGATTAAAAAAGATGTTATCATCATCGGGGCAGGCGCATCAGGCATGATGTGCGCAATCGAATCCGGAAAAAGGGGTCGCTCGGTCCTTGTTCTTGACCATGCCGCAAAAATCGGGAGAAAAATTCGTATTTCCGGAGGCGGAAGTTGCAATTTTACGAATACCAGTACAAACCATACGAATTACCTGTCAGATAATTCCCACTTCTGTAAATCTGCGCTTTCCCGTTTTACACCCCGTGACATTATTGCCCTGCTTGAAAAACACGGCGTAAAATATGAAGAAAGAGAACAGGGTCAATTATTCTGCACCAAAAGCTCGGAGGAAATAATACGAATGCTGGAGAGCGAAAGTAATGATACCGGGGCAAGCATAATTTTAAATTGCCATGTTCTGGACGTGAAAAAAGAAGATTCTTTTATAGTATCTACCGACCATGGGATTTTTGGATCGGAGTCGCTTGTTATTGCTACCGGCGGCTTGTCTTATCCCCGGATAGGAGCTTCAGGCGCAGGATACATGATAGCAAAGAAGTTCGGTCTTAGAGTTACGGAGCTAAAACCCGCACTTGTTCCTTTCATCTTTTCACCGGAAGATATGGCAATATTTGGCGAATTAAGCGGTGTTTCGATCGACGCCGCTATCAAATGTAACAATATGAAGTTTCGGGGAAGCATTCTTTTCACTCACAGGGGACTTAGCGGTCCTGCGATACTTCAGGTTTCTTCATACTGGAAGGAGGGTGACGCCATTGTTATTGATTTTTTGCCTGAAATGGATATATACGGTATTTTCATTGCAAAACAGCAAAGCAAAAGTAAAATCGACATGCATAACCTGCTTTCGCAATATCTGCCGTCGCGCTTTGCAAAGACCTGGTGCGTTTCGAATATCCAGTCAAAACCGGTCAACCAGTACAATGAAAAAGAGCTCAGGAGAATCACCCATCAGCTCCATAACTGGGAGATTAAACCGATCTCTACTGAAGGTTTCGGAACGGCTGAAGTTACCCTTGGCGGGATCGATACGAACGAACTCTCATCAAAAACAATGGAATCACGAAAGGTCAAAGGTCTTTATTTCACAGGCGAGGTCATCGATGTGACAGGGTGGCTGGGGGGATACAATTTGCACTGGGCATGGGCCTCCGGTTTTGTGGCGGGACTATATGCGTGAGACAAAAGAAATAATACTGGCATCGGCATCCCCGAGAAGGAAGGAACTGCTTGAGTTGATCGGTCTGCAATTCAAGGTTGACCCGGGTGATTACAAAGAAGATATGAACCTCAAATTAAGCCCGCATGAACTTGCAAGGGCCTTATCGCTGGAAAAAGCAAAGTCGGTTGCAGCAAAGTACCGTAATGCGGTTATCATCGCTGCTGACACTTTTGTTATTATAAGAGGACATATCCTGGGTAAACCGCATACAGAGGAAGAGGCTAAGAAAATGCTCGCGTTGCTTGATGGCGCGACCCATTCGGTAATTACAGGCTTCACTATCCTGGATACGGATACCGGCAAAAAAATATCAAGATCTGTGGAAACAAAAGTCACATTTAAAAATTTGACAGAAAAAGAGATCGATGCATACGTCAAAACAAAAGAACCTCTGGACAAGGCAGGGGCATATGCGCTCCAGGGGCTGGGGTCTGTTCTTGTAAAAAGGATAGAAGGAGATTATTTCAATGTAATAGGGCTTCCGCTTTGCCCTCTGGTTGAATGCCTGGCTGAGTTCGGTATCCGGATACCGGAATAGCAGGGAAAAAATGTCGATATGCGCATTTGCATTTTTATTGTTTACCTGCTTTCGCACAGGGGGAATAGACCTGAACAGGGAATATCAGTGCCGGGTGAGTTACTAATGCGGCGCTGGCAGCCGATGCTACAAAGAGTATATATACGAACAGCTTGTATTGACATCATATCAGTTATCTTATTGAGTAAGTTATAGAGTTCGGGGTTGTCCCTGTCTGTGTTTGCTTTTTCAGATAGATTGATTAAATAAACAGAGGTAAAAGATTGTTTACAGAAGAAGATAGAAATTCTCCTGTCTCGGTCGGCGATGTCCACAATGTTGCAATTGATGGTATTGCCAGAGAGGGAGACGGTATAGCACATGTACAGGGTTTTGTGATCTTTGTGCCAGGCACGAAGGTTGGAGACAATGTAACGATTAAGATCGAGCGGGTCCTGCGGAGATTTGCGATTGCAGCCCTTGCTGAAAAGAACTGAGAAAATTAAACTAACGGAGATATACATATGAATAGCGATAGAAGAGGCGGCTTCCGCAGTGATGGAGGCGGTTTCAGACCTACTGGTCCAAGAAACATGCACATGGGCCCGAGAGAGATGCACAAAGCAACTTGTGCAGATTGTCATCAGGAAACTGAAGTACCCTTCAAGCCATCCGGCGACAGACCGGTATACTGCAGGGAATGCTACCAGAACCATAAACCAAAGAGATATTAAATAAAAACGGGCGCTGATACACAGTATCGCTGCCCACAATTTTTTTTATTATTTAACTGAGCCTGAGATTCATTTTTCTTTCGAGAAACTATATGTTCTTTCGCCTTTTCCCGATAGCTTAAATAATCCCGTTTCTGTTACCCTGGATATTATTTCCTGTTCTTTCATATGATGATCGCTGAAGGATAAGAGCCCGTCTGGCTTCAATACCCGATGCAACTCTTGCAGTACTCCGTTTGGATCGCTCAGGTCATGAAAGGTATCGTACAACAAAACTACATCCATACTGTTATCCGGCAACCCGGTATTGCAATCGGAGAGAATGGTTTCGACGTTCGTCAGTTTATTTTTTGAGACGATATCCCTGACCATCCGAATTGCAAGCGGGTGGATATCCAGGGCGTAGACTTTCCCTGAGCCACCCACCAGTTCCGAGGCAGCGGTGATATAACTGCCCGGCCCGCAGCCGTAATCGAGTACACGAAACCCTGGTTTTATCCCTGCTTCCTTCAGGATATTCTTACGGGGTGAGAAGAAATCCCGAAGCTTGAAGGTAAAAGCCATAACTTTAAAATGAAAATTAAATGCTGGATTATCCATCATACTTTCCTCAATTCCCGGTTTTGTCCTGAAATAGGATAATCAGGGTTTTGCTTTTGTCACACATATATTTATTGTCAGATTAGTTTCAGTCATGGACCCCCGAATGAATTCGGAGGGCATCCCGACGCGGGTGCATGGGAGGTTCTAAAGTCCACTTGTTGTTCTGGCTTGTAATGAACTAAAAAGGGCACGAAGATAACAAGAGATTATCAGTAGTTGTAAAACAAAAATGATAAAATCGCTATTCAGATATTGATTAACTTTGTAAAATAGCATTATTGTCGTTTACACAGTTAATTGAGCCATGCATCGTGATTTATTGCATTTGATTTTACAAGTACTGATACTGACTAATACACTGATAAATATGGATTCACTAAACATAGGAATAATTATTAAAATACTTTTTTATTAGGTGAGGTCATGAGTTATTTGCGATATACGTACACAATAACTTTGAGCTTCTCGCTCGATTGCTTTGCTAAGTCTGTTTCAAGCCCCGCTGGGTTGCCTATAATACCTTTGGGCTCATTCTTTAGAGTTATAAATCCTTAAGTTGTGGTCTCATATTGGGTTAGAAAAGAAAAATTGTAGGAAAATGACAATTAAAAGATAATAAACAGGGAGTGATATAAATGGACATTAAAATATATGAAGACCAAACCGGGCAGATGTTTTACCCGGAAAAACGAACAGACAAAGATAGAGACATAGTTAGACTATTTGATAACAAGATTGATATATTCATTAAAAAGACGAATGACAATATAGAAATAAGTTGTTATGCACTAATACAAAAAAGTCTAGAACGAGCTATTGGATGTTATATTACTTACAAGGGTAATAAATATAACCAAATGTTTACTGAATTTAAAAATGAAGCAAATAAAGCCCTTACGAACCTGGGATTTAAGATTTCTAATGACGATATAGAAAACGCAATATTTAATAATTTAGAAAAATTCGATACAAGTTCAAGACTCCACAACACCAATATCATTATAAACGCATTAAATTCAGGAGAATGTCTATATTACGGAGGAGGAAATTTCTCAGAAATTGGAGGATTCTGTAAAGATATCCTATCATTGACACCAAACATAAAAATATCAATATCACCAAAAGAAAGTAGATTAAGTGAAATCAATATTTTAAGAAACACAACATACGAAGAACATTTAAGTCCTTTTGACAAAACAAAACAGATTTTAGATAGACAGCAGGATAGGATAGCACAAAAAATAATAGATGAAAGAAGGAAAATAGAAGATGAAAGAAAAAATAAAGAAAAAGAAGCTGCAACACATCAATTAGACGAAGGAATGAATTCTATAGAAAAAGCTGTAAACACTTTAAAAACTGCTGGATTCACCAGAAATGAGTTGACCCCCATTTTCAATATCTATACAACTAGAATCAATAAAGTTTTAGGATATGAAGATGAAAGAAGACCTCTCCAGTCACATGTCGAATCACCAAGCATCGATTTAGTAACAACCAAAGAAAGAGAAAAAGAATTAGAAAGAGAAATAGACACGTATAAAGAAGATGAAAATAAAGGTATTAGCAAAACACATACTGCTCTTATCGGTGTATCATTAGTTATATTAGCATTGTCAGCAGGAACTTTTGGAGTCCCATATTTAATATCATTATATCATAATATACATCCAAGTCCAACGCCAGAACCAACATCAATACCAACACCAACATATACATCAATACCTATGCCAACATCAACTATAGTATCAAATCAATCATCCAGTTCGACAATACAATCAAACAACTCAAGTTCGAATATAACTGATACATCAAATACAACTATATCAAATACAACTAACCCATCAACTATAAATGTCTCCAACCCCCCGATAAACGATACAAATGGAACAAAACCAAATAATCTAAATAACAGTGCCATTGCCAACAGTGCTTTAATACCAGTAGTAACAACACCAAAACCAACACCGAAATTAACACCTACACCTATACCTGCCTCTCCGTCCACTACAAGTAGTGATGCAAATGAAGAATATTAAAATCGTAATAATCTTAGTATTACTTGGATATTCTCTTTCATACTAATCGAGAGAGAAGCATCAGCGTGAATGCTCATGAGTTTTTACATCTTCTTGGTTTTATTTCAGTTTTTCAATTCAGGCGCAGGGTACAATTTAAGGGGATGGTAAGGGCTGCAGGATAGCAAATAGGATTCATTTTTGTAACTCTGATGCATGGAAATTTTTATTAAGGAACTTTAGAATACGCTCATTAACCATCTCATGCCGATCCATTGATGGTATGTGACCCGCATCAGGAATAATTTCGGCCTGGATATTTGGCATCAGCCGGGTGGCGCGATCTATGGCTTTCTGAGCGGAAAAGATGACTTCCTTTTCTCCTATCAGCAAAAGAGCAGGGGTTTTAATCTGCTGCAATTCATCATCCGTGAATTCGGTCGGAAATACCAATTTAAACTTGCAAGTTGCAGCTAAAACCAATTGCTCAAGATAGGTCTCATTAGGCCGCTTTACAAACAATGGTCGTATGCTATTGATTATAAAGGGTCGAATTGGAAGGAGCATCGAAGGAACTATACGCGAAATGTACATTTTATTGAATGGGGCAAATGCCGCTGGCGGACTGATTAGCACAATCTTCTTCACTCGCTCTTGAGAATATAGAGCCAAGTTCAATGTCACCCATCCGCCGTATGATGCTCCCACCACATCAGCCTGTGTAATATTAAGCTCATTGAACACATCGGTTAACCAGAGGGCGTAATCAGACTTATTTTGAGGCGGATAGCTGACCACGCTTTTACCTGCATCCCCTATTACATCCAGCGCATAGACCCGGTATTCACGGCTCAGGTCAGCAATGTTGGGGAACCACATGGTAGAGCTTGCGCTTGTAGCGTGCAAAAGCACTAATGGTGGTGCACCTTTTGGCCCACTTGCAATGATATGGGTTTTGCCAAACCGCGTGGGTATGTCAAAAGACTCATAGGGTACAGGCCAGAGGGCAAGAACGGCATCATAGGCAGCCATATATCTGGCTTGGCTTTCAGGTGTTTTAAAGATTGACAAATTTTCAGGCATACCTCTCCACTTCTCTTATAATCTGTAAAGTATCAAAAGTCTTTAATCTTTGCCTCCGGTTGCGCGCCTATTCAAGATTCAAAAAGATTTTCCTGACCAATTCTCATTCGGGCATGAGTTCCTGCATGTTGCAGTAACCGACTTCAGATTCGAAAATCCGGGGCATCCCTTCGCGGATGCAAGAGGTTTAACATCGTCTATTCGTAGTTTGGTTTTAAGATTTTTAAATGGATGCACGAGAAAGTCTGTCGTTTTCAGTCACGAGCCGCATAATGAATTACAGGACGTCCCGGCGCCTTTATCCTCTTTTATCTTGCCGGTATCCCTGCTTTTAGCGCTGCATAATAATTCTGTTAAGACAGGTTCTTAGTGCTCAATCGCCCCGCCCCACTTCCAGCATCCTGTCAAGCGCCAGTTTTGCTCTCTTCATGATATCCTCAGGTACTTTTATCACATGCTCATTTAGTTCAAGCGCGCGGATTATGCTTCCAAGAGTGTTCATTTTCATATTCGGGCAGACAGCATATCGCGTTGCAGGGATGAACTTCTTGTCGGGGTTCTCCCTGTTCAGCCTGTGCAAAAGTCCTATCTCGGTGCCAATTATGAACTCCTTTGAAGATGATTGCGCCGCGTATTTCAGCATGCCCGACGTGCTCAATACCTTATCTGCAAGAGCTACGACTTCAGGCCTGCATTCGGGATGGACAAGAACAAGAGCATCGGGATGCTCCTCTTTTTCAAGCAGGATATCGCCTGGCAATATCAGATGATGAGTGGGACAGTACCCGTTCCACGGGATTATCTTCTTTTGAGTGTTGGCAGCAACGTACAGCGCAAGATTCCTGTCAGGGACAAAGATTATCTCATCCTCTTCCATCGAATTCACAACTTTAATTGCGTTCGCGGAGGTGCAGCATACATCGCTCTCCGCTTTCACTGCTGCTGAGGTATTCACATAACAGACAACAGCCGCCCCGGGGTGTTTCTCTTTCTCAAGCTTCAGGGAGCCGGGCGTTATCATGCCTGCCATCGGGCACTGGGCACTCAATTCGGGCATGAGCACCGTCTTCCCGGGATTGAGCACTGCAGCGCTCTCTGCCATGAAATCCACGCCGCAGAAAACAATCACGTCTGCACCGCTTGAAACCGCTTTCTGGCTCAGGCCGAAAGAGTCACCCACGAAATCAGCCGCATCCTGGACATCGCCGCGCTGGTAATTGTGAGCAAGGATTATAGCATTTTTTTCTTTTTTCAGTCGTTTGATCCTGTCAAAGTCATTCATATTTCAGTGTCCAACATTATCCTATTGCTTAAAACGTTTTCCTGCCATACCCGTCAAAATCACGAACTGGCGCAGAGCAATATCGCATCATTTTACTTTATAAATCCGCACGCTGTCATTATACACAGGCTCAAAAAGCCCATCATCATTGAATTTCTGCAATCCTGTTCGGGGGTACTTATTTTTTTCGATATCCCCGACGTAAACATACTGCACATTGTGTTTTCTCAGAAGTTCAACCGCTCTTTCCAAATCAGTTGTTGAGTATATCGTCTTTACGTCCCGGACGCGCCCATCAACTTTATCCCAGCTACTGCCCCATATTATTTCGTGCGACGTCCAGCCGATCACGGTCGGAAGCCCTGTGAGAGTGGAGATTCGCGACGAGTACGTATAAGCACTGCCGG
>CABMIB010000046.1 GCA_902386135.1 uncultured archaeon | reverse complement strand
CAACGTGATATGATGGGAATACCTCCTTCACAGCATTGATCTTATTCCGGTTAAGCGAAGCTACGATTATCTTTTTCATTGGTATTGTCTCTGTCTTGTGCTATTTTTATTTTTAAAAAATTTTATAAAATACTTCCACCCGGTCTTGCACAAAGGCTTTCTTGCTTCTGGGTCTTTCCTGACCCAGTCCACAAGATAAAAGAACTGCGTTTTATACTCGTCCACTGTCTCTTCTACGATAGCAGGAGGATTGGGTACGCCCAGGCTTCGCAGATATTCAATGAACATCTGCTCACCTTTCTTCTGTGCATCGCCGTCTATTTTCATGACTGTGAACCTGTAGCCTTCGTTTTTTAGCCATTCTGCCGTCCTGTCATGGATGCAACCCGAGCATATCTCTACTTCCTCGTCTTTTGTGACTTTTAACTTTCTAAATCCATTTTCAACGATATCCCTTGCGCTCTTGAGGTAGGTTTTCTTTTTAAAAGTTTCCAGATTAAAATGCTCTATCGGAACTATATCGTAATATATTTCTTCGGTCTCTTTTCTAAGCACGATAATCCCAACTCCTCCCACAGGAGTGCCCCATCCCTGGTCATCTATCTGGATCGTCATGTTCGTGATTCCATAAACTTTTTAATATTTAATCCTGTGCCGTCGGATTGAAAATAGCGTTACGGAAATTCTATGAAACGAATATTTCCTGCTCAGCGTTAAGATCCAATCCAAGAGGGAAGAGCTTGAGCCTGAAGGCAAGCTGAGAGCCACTGAAGCAGGATTCTCTGTAACAGGACAAGTTCATGATAAACCATGGTTTCCGCCTCAAGGACAAGATCGAAGATCTGATGCTCCGAAACACTGACAAAGCCAGGGCTTTCGCAGCCAGGCTGACCCTCTATGACTGGCAGGCTCTCGACTATATCGGAGGTCTGAATCCGCAGAAAGGCGCGCCAATGATGGCACGCCCTTAACTTAACAGGTGATAATGGACACACAACAAATATCTAAAACCCAGCTTGACACGCTCAGGAAAATGGGCTTGCCTGAAGTGAAAGAAAATAACCAATGGCTCGTACTCCATGTAAAAGGCGATGGAGTGAAGGCACCTGAGTCATGGAATGCGAAGGTTTACACCGACAGCGCAGGCAATATGAAAGTAGTCACCACGGACATGGCTGTCCTCGTGGCGCTGTTATCCGAGTCCCCGCGAATGGCGCTTCCTGACCCGACCAGAATTATATCGATAGATGACTCCGGCTGGGGATTCCCATTGCTCGGCACTCTTGTTGGACTGCATGACTCGCTGGATGATTCTCTCCACATCGGAGAGGTTTCAGTGAAGTACTATATACCCCACAATAGTAACCAAATTGCATAAACTTTCTTTTTTTGTTATTTAAAAGACTATTGATAGAGATAAATATGGTTAATAAAGCTAAAATAATCATTTGTATCGTCTTGATGTTTCTATTTTCTAAGAGGATTTATTGAATTCTGTAATTATTTGCGGAACTGCTGTTGCTATGACAACTTTTATAGATAATCATGAATATTCTATATGCTATACTTAGTCTTGTTAAAAGTATACAAATATACAAACGAAATTTATGAGTGGTGAAAGAACCGAACTGACAGGATTCCATGAGGAAATTGCAAATGTTCAGGCTGCCATAGCTGATTTTGAATCAGGCAAGAAATTAAACATCGCAATCATAGCCGAACCTTTTGCAGGAAGAACCGCAATAGCAAACGAGATAGAAAAAATCAACGCGCAGAAGGTAACGAGGCTTAACCTTTCGTGTCCGGTTAAAAGCAGAACCGAGATAGCGTTACCGGGGCAATCGAAAAGAATCGTGATAATCGATAATTGTCATTTTCTTTACATGCGCAAGATCGGGGGATTTGAAATCATAGAGGAGCTATTAAAATTAATTGAAAATCCCGATATCATGTTCATTACTACATGGAACCTCTATTCATGGAAGTATCTTGATGAGGTTATAAAAATCGGAAAATTTTTTCCTGTGCAGATAAGCCTCCCGAAATTAACTGCGGATCAGATAAAAGAATCCATCTTATCGGGGTACGACAAAAATGAGATAAAATTTCTTCAGGATGTAGGATTTGAGAACGAAAAAATAACCGATTTTGCGAAATATCAAGTTATGATCAAACCTTTGAATAAGGCTATCAGTATTCCTTACTTAAAAATAAATTACGATCGTCTTAAAGTCAGGCTATCCAGGAAGAAAAAAGTAGTTGCAATTGAAGACCTTATCTTTGAAAAGATCAAACATATTTCAAATGGAAATCCCGGAGTTGCAGGAGTCATATGGCAGAGAAGTCTTGAGCACCCGGTCATCAAACCCGGTAATGTAAAGGAATTGTCTTTTAATATTGACCTTGATTATGATGAATATTTTATTTTGAGCATTATCCTTTCAATGGACTCTGTAGGGAAAAGAGAACTGGCGGAAATTGAAGGTTTCGAGTATCAGATAGATGAGATAATTTTCAGGTTATTAAAACAGGGATTGATAGTAATGGAAGATAATAATTGCAGGATCAATCCTGAAGCTTTGGGAAGTATAGTGGAATTCCTGAAAAGATCACGGCTGGTGTGGTAGATGGCGAGTGATAACATATTTAAAGTCCTGGAATTCGATGCCATGACTATATTGGATTCCATAATAGTACTAATTTTAGCCTATATCTTGGTTCGAGTACTATCATTTATCCTTATAAGGTTTTCAGAGCGTGTAAACCGGTACAGGTTTTCTGTGAAAATGATGCTACCGATTTTGAAATTTTCAATCTATGGAATAGCACTTTATCATATTTCGGGGAATATACTGAACCTATCTCCCAACCAGCTTATAGCCATCTCAGGTCTTATAGGCGCAGGTATCGGTTTTGGTCTTAAGGATCTTTTTGCTGATGTGATAGGGGGCATAGTAATCACTCTTGAAAAACCCTATCAGGTTGGAGATAAAATAAAGATAGGGGATTATTATGGCGAGGTCAGCGATATAGGAATGAGAGCTACAAAACTTGTTACGCCTGAGGATAATCTTGTTTTTGCGCCGAATTTTATGGTCTTTACGCAGCCGCTATCAAATGCCAATACAGGCGGGCATGAATTGCTGGCAGTCATTGACCTGTATATAGATTCGGATTCTGACGCTGCTTCAGCTATGAAAATCCTGAAAGAGGCAATGATAACCTCGAAATACGTGTATGTATCCAGGAAGCGTCCTTATACCGTTCTTTTGAAGGACTATCCTTTTTACAGGCGCCTGAGGGGCAAGGCTTATGTGAATGATCTGAGATACGAGTTCGAGTTCCAGTCAGATGTTACGAGAAGAGCCTGGGATGAATTTTCGAGAAAAGGTATCCGCGCGCCGAGGGTGAGTATAATGGAAGCTGGAACTTCGGGTTCAGGGGAAATACAATAATTATAGCATAGTTCACGGTATTTTATCGTTAAAATTCTTAGTCTCTTTCCTCGCAACAATATCGCAACTTTTATTTATAGCGCACGCAATCCAAACATAACGTATAATCAGGTGGTTTCATGATTTGCAGAAAAACATCAACAACGGGTGCACACTTTTGCGATGGTTGCGGCACTGTGCTTTTCTTGCTTGTAGGCAGCGTATTTCATGGAGTTTTAAGCTTAGAAATAGATGATGACTTTATTGTAATCTCCCCTTTCTCATTTTGTACAAAAACTATTAAGTCTCCAATCCCTACATTTAACAGTTTAGGAACTGGTTGAACGAGAGTTACCCGAAATCTTGGGTCTATTTTACTTGTTCCTAAGATAATTTCTTTTGTATTTTTATCCATCTAATTCCTTTTTGTTAGTGGGAAAAACGCAATAATAAACTTATTCGGGTAGAAACCTTTAAATGGGAAAAAAGGGAAAGAAAGAGTAATTTATTTATCCAATGGTGATAAAAATGGTGAGTGAAATGAGATTTAAAAAAATAGTGATTATTTTGATTTTAATGGTGTTGATTAGTATCAGTTTGGGTTGTATTGGTGACCCCGATTATCGGGAATCTATAAAAAAAGCTGACGAGTTCAGTAAACTACTCAGGGCTGGAAGCCCTGAGCGTTCGTTGTGGTTTCGGTTTGCTATGATTATGGTTAACAATTTTTCCGAAATTGTGCACGTAATATTCAGTCCCAACAATTCTTATTCGGGAATAT
>CABMIB010000045.1 GCA_902386135.1 uncultured archaeon | reverse complement strand
GATATTAACACGAGATCCATTGATTGCATTTTCATTTTATTTATCTGGTCGGAATAACGTTCTTTTATCAGTATCAGATGAAATTATTGAAAACCTTGATAAAGGTTTTACAAATAATCCAATTGATAGTGGTCCAATAGGGCATGCTTCAACTTTGATGTGGTTTTGGACATTAGGATCATATGAAGTTATCAGAACCATGTGTCAAGCAAAGGAATGTTTTTCTGAGAATTTCTATGAAAAAATTTCTGAATTAAAAAACGATTTGGCAAAAGCAAGAATGCCAAGCTCAAAAATGGAGAAGAAGGGTAAAAAGATACCTGTAGGCTCAAACCGAAGTCCAGATGAATGGGATATTCCTAATAAGGACTTATTGGTAGGTGATCCTGAAAATCCGATATCTGGGCGTATGTTGCTTGAAAAGTATGATAATGTTTTATCTTCGCTAACTATTGAAGATATAAAAGCACGCCATGAGAATGCATACAATAAAGAGAGCAGGCAATGAAGAGCACCGACCAAGCACATCATACGACAGCGTGCGTACGCCCGCTCCCGTTGGTCACTTCGAGCTTCGCCACATTTTTACCTACGCTATCGCTAAGGTGAAAACGTTGTATATATGTGAAACCGTTATTAGGGATTGAAAATACTGAAAGTTACTCTCACTATTTTGGTGCCCATTTTTGCCGAAAAAAACAAAAAAAAAACGATAAAAATCCTCATGCACCTGCGCCGAGATGCCCCGGATTTCCAATTCGGCTGGTTCATGACTGGGGCTGCCGAGAAGACGATGGAATACCTCATCGACCTTCAGTCAACCTCACACTCCCCATCTCTTCACGGGCGGCGCCGATGTTGAGCAGTATGGCTGTGAAAAATGCGATAGGAGGTATAAAGAGCGAATCATAGGGCTCTACTCCCGGAATACAAAACATTAAACATCTCAAAAATAATAGATAGTATAGCCATGCACAAAAACATTAAACCAATCATAGAAGAATTCAAAATAGCCCTCCAGAAACTCTACGGAAAGAAGCTTAAGAAAATCATTCTTTACGGCTCATGGGCAAGAGGGGACGCAAAAGAACAATCTGACATCGACCTTGTTGTACTGCTCGAAAGTGAGGTAAATCCCGGAAGGGAAATAGACAGAATGATAGACATAATCACGGACATTCAACTAAAGCATAACGTTCTGATATCCGTGTATCCTGTATCTGAAAATAAATATACGACCGTAAGAAGTCCTCTATTAATAAACATACATAGAGAAGGCATTCCAGCATGAAAGAGATAGAATCCCTGATTGCCAGATCTCGGAAATACCTTGAGAGTGCAGAAATCCTGTTGAAATCAGGAGATTATGAGTCCTCAGTATCCAGAGTTTATTATGCCATGTTTTATTCTGTCGAGGCATTATTACTTACAGAAGGGGTTACAGTTTCTTCTCATAAAGGCGTAATATCTGCTTTTGGAGAGAGGTTTATCAAAACCGGTGTTTTCGGAAAGGAGATGAGTAAAGAACTGAGCCGTGCCTTTGAAAAAAGACAACTGGGGGATTATGAGTACACTTTTGTTATATCCGAAGATGAGGCTCGGGAAATGTTCGAAAAAGGCAGGAATTTTGTGGAAACGCTAATTAAGTATTTGGAGAAGAGAGGGCTGTTATAAGGTGGCAGTAAAAAAACCTAAAGTTCAAAAAACCAATGGAACCTGTGCTACCTGCGGAGCCAGCTTCGGCAAAACAGCGATGAAAAAGCACGTTGAATCTTGCAAACGCCCCGCCAGGAAACGGTCAAGCTATCCAATCCCTTTGAAAACAAAAGTATTCACTATTCTTGTCGAAGGAAGTTTCATGCACGAGTACTGGATGTATCTGGAAGTGCCAGCGAATTCAATGCTTAAGAAACTGGATAATTTCCTCAGATATACCTGGGTCGAGTGCTGCGGTCACCTCAGCCGGTTCACAATAGATGATGAAGGCTATGTTTCTGAGACTGAATACTTATTTGATTCTAAAGAAAAAAGCATGAATTACGTAATAAATAAGGTTCTTAGCGTGGGTGAGAAGTTCGGATATGAATACGATTTCGGCAGCCCTACATATCTTAATTTAAAAGTATTATCGGAACACGAAATCGAAGGTGAGGAAAGTTCAATCTCACTTCTGGCAAGGAATGAGCCTCCCCTTGTAACATGCAACTCGTGCGGGAAAATCGCAGAATACATATGCAGACAATGTGGGTGTGTAGGCGAAGGATGGGTCTGTAAAGATTGCGCTCCTGACCATAGGTGTGGCGAAGAGATTCTGCTGCCCGTGGTCAATTCTCCGCGGGTTGGGGTATGCGGATATACAGGAAATTGTTGAGATTGTGAGAAACATCTCCAAGGTCAGTGGGACAATGAGCACAAGTACGGCTGCCCGTCATGCCCGTGTAGGATAGCGAGCGGCGGCGCAGGCTATTCAGATAGGAGTTCCTGTATCTTCGGAAATGCTATGTGAAGATGTATCTCAAGTCTCCCGGCTGCTATCATGGCTTGGTCGGACAGGACTGGAAATTGGTGGAAAAATACATCTCCACACAAAATTGTTGGTGAGAAAGCTTTAGCAGCCAGAAGCGACTATGTAGCCAAGGGAGAATCAGGTAAAAATGGGGAGAAAACGGCGAAAAACAATTAATACATTGACATAGATAAATGTTCAGAGGGATGCTATAGGTATTTCCCAAAAGTAGGGGTTCCATATGCAAAAATCTATCATAATTATCGGCGCCGGAATGGGCGGGCTGGCATCCGGCATTTTCGGGCAGTTGAATGGCTATCGGACACAAATATTTGAGATGCATACCATTCCCGGCGGCCAGTGCACAAGCTGGAAAAGAAAAGGATACACCTTTGACGTATGCATTCACCACCTGTTCGGCGCCAGTCCGGGTACAAAAATAAACGGGCTCTGGAAAGAACTTGGCGCCATGCCAAGGGAACTGGTATATACCAGAGATTGCGTCAGCGTTGTTTCGCCGGAGGGTACTATGTTCCACGACTTCTATGATACTGAAGCACTTGAACGCCATCTCACGGAACTTTCACCTGCAGATACCAGGGTCATCAGGGATTACGTTAATACCATACGGACATCCGCCCGTAAAGATTTATGGGGAGACCTGATGCTGGGGTCAACAGGCGGTGTTATCAAAACGCTGTCTGTAGTGCTTCCGCTTCTTTCGTATTCCAGGCTCACGATGCAGCAGTTTGCGCAACGGTTTTCAAACCCGTTCCTCAAACAGGCTTTTCCACTTCTGGAATACTCGATCCCACTTGCGCCTTTCATCCTGCACCTGGCCAAACACGCCTATGGCTTCAATAAAGATATTGCCTGGCCTGTCGGAGGGTCATCAGCCTTTGCGCGCTCTATCGAAAAATGCTATAAAGAGCTTGGCGGCGAAGTGCACTACAGCCAGAAAGTGGAAAAAATACTTGTAGAAAACAATAAAGCCGCAGGGGTCAGGCTTTCTGACGGAAGCGAGCACAGGGCAGATTTCGTTATTTCCGATGCCGACGGGCGCAAGACCATTATGCAGATGCTTGACGGCAAATATGCTGATAAACGCATCCGTGCCATCTGCGCCGAACCGTCGGACGAGACGAACTGGGCGGTGCATGTGTTCCTTGGGGTGAACAGGGACCTTTCAAAGGAACCATCGGCTTTGGTCATGCTTCTTGATAGACCCGTCGTCATCGCCGGTCACGAGAACAAATCACTTGAAATGCAGATATACGGGTTCGATAAAACCATGGCTCTTGAGGGCAAAGGCGCCATTAAAGTTGAGCTTGTTTCAACCTATTCCTACTGGAAAAAACTTTATTCCGACCGCGCTCTCTATGACGAAGAAAAACAAAAGGTTGCAGAAACTGTCATCGGCATTCTGGAAAACCATTTCCCCGGGATCAAAAGCCAGGTAGAGGTAATAGACGTCCCTACGCTTATGACATGGGAACGCTATATGGGCGGAACGCACGGGTTTGTGAACATGCCCAACAAAAAGTTAGATCTCATAGACAGCCTGCTTGGCAGAGGGCAGGAGAGAAACCTTCCCGGGCTTTCCAACTTTTATTTTGTCGGAGCATGGGCCACATCAACCGGAGCACTGTTCTCCAACGCAAACTCCGGGAAGAAAGTCATAAAGGCCATTTGTTCTGTGGACGGCAAGAAGTTTACCGGAGCGGAGTAATCTGTCATTGACCTTCGGACAACCTCTCAGGGAATTGTGTGAAGGTCATCTCTGGTCTCCAGGCTGCTACCAAGGCTCTGTTGGACAGGCTGGAACGTGGCCAGGAGTGGTGAGTTTTATAGAAAAAGAAATCTTGATAAAAGACATATCAGTTGAATGGAATGGCAGAAAAGTTAGAGGGTTCGGAACAAAACAAGAAGCAGAGCGATTTATAAAACGCATCTGCAAAAAAATATCACATCATTCTCCAGTTGCGTTATTTAGTACTTGTTCATTTTAAATCCGCAGTGTGCGGCTCTTTGGAAGTGACGAAAGAATAGTTATATATATTTGTAACTCATTATAGTGATAGTGATGGGCAGGCAATAAACTTTTTTAATAACCCCCACTCCCACTCCCCAAGCTTGCCCATCTTAATTTCTTGCACCAAGATTATTACTGTGGCAGGTCTCACCGGATGAATTGTCTATCTTTTTCCCCGGCTTGCGAGAGATTGTGCTGAATATGAATCAACGTGTGAAATTCATGCGAATCATGCTTAATACCGTGTCAATCTGATAATGATAAAATGGAGGAGTAACATATGAAAATAGTACATATTCAATCAGTTCTTCCGCAAGAAGATGTAATTGCGTTGAAGGAAAAAGCTCATGAGTCCTCTATCAAAGAGGCGATTTCAAAGGCTGTTTACCATTATTTAAAATGTGCCAAGGAAATGTGACTCTGCTTGTAAGGGGAAGAATCCTAAAAAATCCAAAGCAAAAAATTCAAAGAAGTAGCTTAATTATGCTTATCTTCAGACTCTTATTTTTAAATCTAACTGTGTTATTATGCCCTAACAGGTGTTACATTTTCCAACGCCCTCAATCGCTTAATACTCGCCTGCATCTCATCAACTGCTTTTTTCTGTTGTTTCTCAAGCTCGGCGATTATCTTATTAAAACCGACTCTAAGAGAATATACTTTATGTGGTCTTCCCTTCCCTGGCTTTTTCTCTTCTCGCTCGTTAATCCAGTCACGTTTTTCTAATTCTTTCATAGCAATGCTGACTTCGGGCTGGCGTAATCCAGCTTCTCTTTCAAGTTCTACAGATGTGATCTCATTCTTATTTTGGAGGTAGCTCAGAATTCTGGCAACATTTCGGCTCATGCCCAAAGAAATAAGTGCATCTGCAATTTCTTCATCCTTTTCATCAAGTTGTCTTATAGTAAGAGATTTCATATTTACTCCCATAATATATTATGGGCTTATATTATATTAATCTTTCGATAAGAAAAATTTATTGCTGTCTATAAACACTCAAAAGTATCACAATTCAATTTATTATCGTACACGCTTTTGAGTCAAATTCCAGTTTTAATAATTTTATGTACTTTTTCGAGCGAAGCCGTGCATATCGCTCATATGACTAAACACAGAACCCATTGATGCAAATTCCTGTTTGCAGAAAGCGCAGACAAAGGCTCGAGGATAGTCATTATCCTTAGCTTTTTTATCCCTATCCATTTTAATTCACCTTCATTATGACCATAATGAATTAATCAAATGTTAGCATACTTGTGGATATAAAGCTATCGGTTGAATTTAAAAAATACGGTAAAGTTTATATTAAAAAACTGGACATAAAATTTATCCATGCACATGCGAAATGTAGCAGTGCTATATAATTCTCAAGTTTTTTCTAAGCCTTTTTTTCAACATTTGGAGCTTCTATTTTCTCATTTTCCATGAATTCTTTTTCTGCAACAAGAATTTCATTAACTCTCTTTGCCTTATCTGGTTTGATATAAACAATTTTTGCTTTCATTATGTCCCTCTCCCAAATATGATATGTGAAGACATTAAATTTTTGGTCACAGAATCGATAAAATAATATTTAATAATTAGAAATTGTGTATGATAGGGATGAATGTATTGATTTTCTTCAATACTATAATCAGTAACTTTGAAGTTATTTTTGATTCATTTTTGCTAACCCCAAATAGGGAATATCGGAATAACAATTCCGAATCCGATGCGCTGTTTAAAGTGAATTCCAAAAGAGATTACGATAAAACCTAATCTACCGATTGCAATTCCAGGGGTCAAAGTAAATCCGAAAGTTTTGAAGATACCAAAAGTCCACCCAAGCATTAATGCCAGGTCAATGCCGAATGGGGATATAAGCCCACTACCGCCCTTTTCCTTATCTTTTCCTCCTGCAAGATTTCCTACTATCAAACCAAAAGCAGGAGCCATAAAGAAATTAGATTCACTTTGTTGATTCATAATAGGACATCTTAGTTTATAAGTTCTTAAGTTTTTTTCGTATAATTTTTAATAATACGCATGTTTAAGAAAGACAGCCCAGCCCACCTCATGAAAATAATAAGCCGACAAACTTAGTAGTTATTCTTTAATAAAAGTATCTTTTTAATGCCATTGATAGCGATTTTAATATTGACGAAATGGAGAGAGTGATCATAGAAACAGGGGCAGGCGAATTTCAGGAACTATGTGATTTTAACCTTGCCTAAAGCAATCCTATGATGTAGTCTCATTTGTCCAGTAACTGAACGATTGCCCGTTCTGAAGCGTACCCTCTATGAGCACGGTAGCAGTACCATTAGTATTCAAGACATCTACCGGGCCGACTACTGCACCTGAGGTCTCCGATGCAGTTTGACCCGGCATTAACGGGTTCGACTGATTTATGTCGGGGAAGGTGAATCCGACGAGGATATGTAAGGTCGGTTCATCCATCCTAAAAAGTATGAGAGTCGCAGAGAGGTGTGTTACAGGCACATTGGTGGAGCTAGCGTTCAACTTCAGCGTGAACGCTGGCCCGGCAGGAATACAACCATTGCCTCCAAATCTAGCACACCCAGATTGCACAGAAGCAATACTTATTGGATGAAGGGTCTTACTGGGAAGTTTCTCCTGCGGAGGGGGTGAAAAAGTGGCTGGTGTTGGTATTAGTGTTGGTGTTGTCTGCGGTACGGTCGGAACCGGCGTAGCATGTGGCTGCGTGCTTATGCATCCGGCAATGATTATGAATAAAACGACAGCAGCAGATGTTGTAAAATATACCTTTTTCACCTTAATCATAGATTAACCTCCATTAATATTATATTTAAGTTGATATTAACTTAACTCCACCCAACCACATGCTTGTTGGAATACTCATTTTTTGAAGCCCTTTAATTTTGGCGCAATCCTGATTATCGCATATAATCTGACAAGTCAATCTATTTCCTGACAAGAATTAAGGATTTTGAACGCCGAGGAGGAGATTTGAACTCCTGCTGTGCGTAGCACAACTGGTTTTCAAGACCAGCGCCTTAGGCCGCTTGGCTACCTCGGCATGATATATGCTCAGGGCATGATATTTTCATCGAAATGGTCGGCATTGCTTATTAATATTGCCTACATCAAAACCTTTAAAATACATAATAATTATTCATGGTCTTAACAGCACAACTTATTTAAGAGGTAAAAAATGTCAAGCTTGCTACTTGTCCTATCAAAAGACCCATACACTACAGAAACACCCGATCTCGTGCTTGATATCGGGATTAATGCAAAAGAAAAAGGAAACGAAGTTACACTATACCTGGTTGAGGACGGCGTAACCGCTGCAAGGAAATCTGATTTTGGGAACAAACTCGCAACGGCGCATAAAAAAGGCATAAAAATATATGCGGATGATAAAGCTGTACTCTCAAGGTCGCTCACGAACAAGCTGATCAACTGGGTGGAGGTCAAAGAGATCGGCACCCTTCTTGATTTCATTATGGATTATGACAGAGTCGCGTGGTTCTGAGGTGATAATATGACAGGAAAACAGCTTACAATCGTATCTATAAACGGCCCGTACAGGGATGAGGCAATATTCACAATGATGAGGCTTGCCCATGCAGCAAAAGAAAAAGGTATCACGGTCAATTTCTTTAACTATCTCGATGCTACAATAACAGCCCACAAGGACCAGGCGCCGAAGGAGTTTCCCCCGATAGAGACGATTTTCGGGACTATCGTGAAAAAAGGTATAAAGAAACCCAAGGCTGATGCCATCGCGTGCATAAAGTGCACAGACGCCCGCGGCGTGACAAAATACCAGACAGAAGGCGTCATCATCGGCGGGCTTTACGACCTCGGGGAATGGACTGCGGAATCTGATAAAACAATCCTGCTGGGGTGAGAAAAATGGCAAAAAAGGTAAACGTCATCGTAACCCAGCCGCCTTATGGAAAAGAGGACGCGTTCTCGGCAATCCCTATGGCTGCATCGCAGGTCGCTGCCGGAAATGAAGCTTCGCTGATTTTCGCAAGCGGCGGCGTGCACTCGATCGTCAAAGGACAGAAAACAGGATACGGGGACCTTGCAGTATGGATCAAAGACGTGCCGCCCGTCGAGGCTGAAATAACCAAGAACATCGAGCTTGTCAATTTCTTCGCTCTTGACAGGGATATTGAAAAACGCGGTATAGCTGACAGTGAGATAATCAATGGAATAAAGAAGATCTCACTTGATGAACTAACCGACATGATACTTGAGGCGGATGTTAATCTGGTGTTCTGATGAGTGAAATAATCCCTGACGAGACCCTGGATGTGCGCGGCGAATGCTGCCCATATCCTCTTATTTTGACCAAGAAGAAGGTCGAAGGGTTAAAAAGCGGCGAGATACTGCATATAATCGCAGATGACCCTGTGGCGCCGCAGAATATCGATAGCTGGTCGAAAAAGTCGGGGAACAAACTGCTTGCGGTCAGGCAGGATGGGAAGATTTTCAATATATATGTGCAGAGGAGTTAAAAATCGATTTTACTTATTCTCCCTCTCCTCCACCAGCACCTCAACTACCGAGGGATCAGCCAGCGTAGTAATATCCCCGAGTTCCTTAACTTCTCCCGATGCTATCTTTCTCAGTATCCGCCTCATTATCTTGCCCGACCTTGTTTTGGGCAGAGCATCCGCAAATTGCAGCTTATCAGGTTTTGCGATTGGACCTATCGTATTCCTGACATGCTCTACAAGCTCTGCCTTTAGCTCCCTGGTGGGTATAATGCCTTCCTTAAGTGTGATAAAAGCGTATATCGCCTCACCCTTTATATCATGGGGAAACCCGACCACAGCCGCTTCCGCAACCGCCGGGTGGGATACAAGAGCGCTTTCTATTTCCGCAGTCCCGAGCCTGTGCCCCGAGACCTTTATCACATCGTCTATCCTTCCCATTATCCAGTAATACCCGTCCTCATCTTTCCTGGCACTGTCGCCCGTCTGGTACAGTCCGGGGAACTGGCTGAAATATTTCTCCTTGAATTTCTCATGATTTCCGTAAACAGTCCGCATCATCCCGGGCCACGGTCTCCTGATAACAAGCTGCCCGCCCTCGTTAACCGCAGCCTCCGTACCATCGGGTCTCACAACCATCGGCTCAATCCCCGGGAACGGGAACGTTGCAGAACCGGGCTTGAGCAGTGTTGCGCCCGGCAGAGGCGTAATAAGTATCCCGCCTGTTTCGGTCTGCCACCATGTATCCACAACAGGACACTGCCTGTTCCCTATCACGGTATAGTACCACATCCAGGCTTCGGGGTTTATCGGCTCACCCACCGTGCCGAGGAGCCTGAGACTTGAGAGGTCTCTTCCTTTTGGCCATTTGTCTCCGCTTCTCTCAAGCGCCCGGATGGCAGTAGGCGCGGTATAAAAAATCGTAACTTTATATTTCTCCACCAGTTCCCAGAACCTGTCAGGCTGCGGGTAATTGGGGACACCCTCGAACATCAAAATCGTCGCGCCGCTTGCAAGAGGCCCGTACACTGTATAGCTGTGACCTGTGATCCAGCCTATGTCTGCTGTGCACCAGAATAAATCCTCATCGCGGTAATCGAATATCCATTTAAAAGTCTGCATGGCATACAGCAGGTATCCGCCTGTAGTGTGCAGCACGCCCTTGGGCTTTCCCGTGCTCCCGCTTGTGTACAGGATGAACAACGGGTCCTCGGCATCCATCACCTCGGCTTTGCAATCCCCGCCTGCGCCATTCATTTCCTCATGCCACCAGAAATCCCTGCCTTTCTTCATAGTTATCTTGCTGTTAGCGCGATTATAAACTATTACGCTCTCAACAGTGCCGTCAAGCGCCCTGTCAACGCTCTCCTTAAGAGGGATGGTCTTGCCCGACCGCAGGACAGCATCGGCAGTGATCACCATTTTACAGGCGCTGTCGCCAATACGCTCCCTGAGCGCCTCTGCGCTGAACCCGGCGAAAACCAGGTTATGGATGGCCCCGATTCTCGCGCATGCAAGCATCGATATTACAAGCTGCGGTATCATGGGCATGTATATGGCAACCCTGTCGCCTTTTTTGATGCCCTTTTTCTTCAGGACATTCGCGAACTTACAAACTTCTTCGTGCAACTGTTTGTACGTGTAGCTCGCAGTATCTCCCGGCTCTCCTTCCCACAGAATGGCTGTCCTGTCGCCTCGTTCCGAAAGATGCCTGTCAAGGCAGTTGTAAGAGACGTTCAGCTTCCCTCCCTCGAACCATTTGCATATGACCTTTTCAGGGTCCCACGAATAAACGTTGTTCCATTTCTTAAACCAGGTAAGCTGCTCTGCCTTTTCCGCCCAGAAAGAAACAGGGTCTTTAATAGATCTGTTATAAATCTCCCTGTATTCGGCGAGGCTTTTTATATATGCTTTTTTGCTGAATTCTGCAGGGGGGTTGAATATCCTCTTTTCCTCAAGTAAGGATTCTATTGTATTCTCGGCCATTCTGACTCACGTCCCTTAATTTAATAGATAATTATTAAAATAGATTGCTGTCAAAATAAAAACTTTAACATGCTCAATTTGAAGCTTCTTGCATGATTTTCTCGCGCACCCATGAGTTGATCAACTTATCGTAGCTCTGCCTTTTTTTCTGGGCGATTTTCTTGAGCTTTTCTGATAGGTCGCGATCTATTTCCAGCAGTATCTTACGCTTTGCAAGACGAACCTCTATTTCAACAGGCTCTGTATCCTCAAAATAATCGGCAAAGCTATGAGTATCCCAATAGTCTGCGGCTTCATCCAGAGATTTAAAATCAGGTATTTTTAATTTTGTCATAATCTTGAATACAACGATTTTTCTTTAGTATCCATTTCTCTCGCACTTATTATTAAGGCTTCGTTATTTCTCTTGAAAATAAAGACGATGAACAACAGGCGGTTTCCATCTGTTCTTCCAAGAGCATAATATATATTCTCCTTAATATAATTTCCTCTTGGTCCACGTCGAAACTTTGGTTTATTATTGAAAACTTCCTCTACTTCAGATACCGTGATATTGTGTTTGTTGCGTATTTTCTTAATTATACTATCCAGCCAGAGTATCTCATTGACTTTAATCTCATCACCTGTATATCAGCTAAGAGTTATTCTTTCCAGTTTTTCCCGGTCCCGATGCTACTACCGCGCCACCAGCACAGTACACTTCGCCTTCCTTACTACTGCTTCCGCCACATTTCCAAGCTCGGGATTTACTTCAGACTCGCCCCTGCCGCCCAGAACAATGGTATGCACCTTATACTTCTCTGCTGCATCAAGAATCGCTCGTGCAACCGTATCCGCCAGCGCGCCCATCTTCGGCATTCGCTGCATGCTTACCCCTACCAGTATCTTTTGCACGTCAACACCCATCTGCGAGCCGGTTTCGACAAGGCGGTTCAATACTTCCTCACCCTTGGCCACGAGTTCCTCGCGCTCCGAGTCTTTCCTGCCAACTGCCACATAGATAGCAGCCATGCGGATGTTATATGACTTTGTGATCTTCATGCCGGCAATCTCGGCTTTCTTTGCATAGTCCGAGCCGTCCGTAGCTACAAGTATCTCGTATCTTGTCATGCTTTTACCTCGGTTTTTCTTATTTTCTGCTCGAATTTATCCATCGCTACCATCAACCCGAATATCACAGCCTGCGGCCTGGGCGGACACCCGGGTATGTACACATCCACAGGGATGAATTTATCAACGCCACCGCCGCTTGCGTAAGTATCCCCGAATATTCCCCCGTTGCATGCGCACGACCCCATCGCAGCCACAAGCTTTGGCGAGGGCGTGGCGTTGTAGGTCTTAAGGAGAGCAAGTTCCATGTTCCTCGTCACAGGTCCGGTCACAAGTAGCATGTCAGCATGGCGCGGAGAGGCGACGATGTGTACACCAAAGCGTTCCATATCGTATATCGGGTTTGAGAGCGCGGTCACCTCGACCTCGCAGGCGTTGCATGAACCTGCATCTACCTCGCGTATGTGCAGGGAGCGTCCGAACATATTATTTATCTTCTCATTGAGACGCTGTCCCATTATCTCGATCTCATTTTCCACGGTCATGTTTTCCTCCGGATTATTGTCTGGAGGTCATCTTTTGTCTTTGATGCGAGCTCATACTCCTGTGTGAGTTTAACCGCTCCATACGGGCAGACCTCCTCGCACCTGCCGCAGAATATGCATCCGCAATACGATAATGTGAGTTTCTCCTCGCCGTTCACTTTTTCAAGGCTTATCACACCCGGCGGGCAGGCGCTGACGCAATCGCCGCAGTACGTGCACCTGTCGCCTGAGAGTTCCGGTTTCCCGCGAAATCCCGGAGGCGCGATATCCGGTACCGCAGGATAACCCGTCGTTACTATGCCTGTTCTGAATCTTCGTTTCAGTATTTCCAGCATTTTCTCACCTACATATCGTTGCCTGAATAAGACAGGCTCAGGCTCTTATTGATTATCGGAAAGTCAGGGACTATATTATCAAGAACTGCGTACTCTATCGCAAGCCAGTTGCAAAAAGACGGGTCTCTTACTTTACATCTCTCTATCCTTCCTCCTTCTGTCCTTACCCAGTAAATCGTTTCTCCCCTCGGCGCTTCGGTGTAGCCAAGCGCAAAGCCGTCAGGGATTTCTTTGACCTCGTTTTTAATAGCTCCTTCTGGAAGAGACCAGAGAGCCTGCTCGATGATCGCGATTGATTCATGCACCTCGTCAGCCCTTACCCTCGTCCTTGCGTACACATCGCCGCTTTTATGCGCCTGCACTTTAAAGTTAAGTTCACGATAAGCCGCATACGGATGGTCGCGCCGCGTATCCCTGTCTATGCCGGATGCGCGTCCTGCAGGTCCAACAACGTGCAGTTCTTTCGCGATATCGTTATAGATGCGTCCCGTCGTTTCGATCCTGTCCACGACAGACGGCGTTTCCATGAGCAGCTCCATCAATTTCCTGAATTCCTGCTGGAAAGTTGAGAGCTTAAGCAGTATTTTATCCTTATTATCACCGATATCCCGCCGCACGCCTCCAATAGTATTCATTCCCCGGAGAAGCCTGCTTCCGGTAACGTATTCGTTCAACTGCAAAAGATCTTCTTTAAGCATGTTAGCCTGGGCAGCCCCGAACGCGAATGCTACATCGGTCGCTATCCCTGCGATATCCCCGAGGTGATTGTACAGGCGCTCATGTTCAAGCAGGATCGTCCGTATGTATTTTGCACGGGGCGGGATCTCAACACCTGCTATTTTTTCAATGGCCTGGCAGAATGCAACAGCATGCGCTACCGAGTTATCGCCTGATATTCTCTCTGCAAGGAACACAGCCTTATCAAAGGGGATGTTCTCGAACAGCTTCTCAACGCCCTTGTGTGTATAGAAATGTCTTATTTCGAGGTTTAATATCGGCTCGCCGGCAACGCTGAACCTGAAATGCCCGGGTTCGATGACTCCTGCGTGCACCGGTCCGACGGGTATCTCATAAACGCCTTCGCCATCCACCCTGCGATAGACATATTCTCCCTTCACACGTTTCGGTTTTGTTCTGATATCAAAATCCTTTCGAAGCGGATACAAACCCGTTTCCCAATCCTCAAAATGGATAAGGTGCCTTGGGTCAGGATGGCCCTGGGGAACAAGACCGAACATATCCTGTATCTCTCGTTCGTACCAGTTCGCGACAGGTATCGTTGAGGTAATAGACCTGTACTGGGGAGACTTTTCCTCGATATTTATTTTCAGGATAATGAACGCGTCTTCCCTGTCGCATGAAAAAACGTAGTGAACCTTGAAATGACCGTCCGTTTTCCGTTCGTCCGTGGCAAATATTGAAACAAGAGGGGTATTAAATTGATGGTATAGATAGTCGCATATTTTTACGTTCGCTTCCTTTTTTATCGTGAGATATACCTCATTTCGCAAAACCGCTTCTCCTGTAATAAGCCCTCCGAATTCTTTTCTTATGGCATCCACATACGCCATAACATTCGTATCTTTTTTTAATGTGAGATAGGTCTCATTAACTAAAGCAGGATCTCCTATAACAAACTCTTTGAATTCTTTTTTAATCGTGTCAACGTACTGGCTTTTCATAGCATCTCACCTCACAACATTCACGACTTTCATAATCATCTCATTAAAGAACGGAGGTATGTAAACCCCGAACACAATCACGAAAACTATCAATATCGCCATCGCACCGAGCATCCACCTGCTCACGTCCCCGCTCTTTACTCCTGCAGCAGGCGTCCCGAACGTCATCCTGCTGATATGGTAGAAGAAACCTGCGAATATCATTATTATAAAGAGAAGGAAAAGGACTGAGGCAACTATATGCCCCTGTGAGAAACCTGCGGCAAGTATCGTGAACTCGCTGATAAATATACTGAATGGTGGTGAGCCTGTGATAGCAAGTCCCCCTATTATCAGCATCGTGCCTGTTACTGGCATTGATTTTACTACGCCCGATACCTTATCTATCTCCTTGGTCTCATGCTTTAGCAGTACATTTCCCGCGCCAAAGAACATGAACGATTTCGTCATTGCGTGGTTGAACATGTGAAGTATTGCCCCGAAAATGCCGAAAACACCGCCAAAACCTATGCCGAGCGCTACTATGCCCATATGTTCCACGCTGCTGTATGCCAGGAGCCGCTTATAATCTTCCTGCAAAAGAATGAATGGCACCGCGATACCGATGGATAGGAGCCCGAACACTATAAGAAGGTTGCTTCCGAACTCCGTGCCAAAGGATTTCGTAGCTATCGTATAAAACCGGATGATGCCGTACATGGCGCAATTAAGAAGAACACCTGAGAGAAGCGCACTCACCGGCGTTGGTGCCTCACTGTGCGCATCCGGAAGCCATGTGTGCATTGGCGCAAGTCCGGCTTTTGTGCCGTAGCCGATAAGGATAAAAATAAAGGCGAGTTTCATTATAGTGGGGTCGAACTGGTCCGCGACTGCAAGAAGCGATGTCCAGTTAAGCGCCTCCCCGGTCTCACCCAATATTTTTACAGACGCGTAGTACGTAAGTATGGTGCCAAAGAGCGCGAACGTGATGCCCACTGTGCATATGATCATGTATTTCCATGCCGCCTCGACCGAGGATTTCCTGGAATAAAGTATCATCAGCAGGGCTGAGACAAGTGTGGTCATCTCAATCGCTATCCAGAGACCGAGGTTATTCGTAACACCTACAAGAAGCATGGTGAACATGAAGCTGTGGAAAAGGACATAGTACATTTTCAGCCGTTTCATGTCAATGATATTGTGCTCGAACTCATGCCCCATGTAGCCTGTAGAATACAGGGACGCAACAAAACCCACTATAGAGACGATGAGAACGATGAACGCGCTAAAAGCATCGGCGAACAGCGCATTCTGCCATGTGACGATAATATCATGCCTGTAAACATCGACTACAAGAGCCATGCCGAGAAGAAGCGTAACTATAGAGCCAGTTACACTTACAACTTCGACCTGCTTTCGCGTTTTTGTGAAAAAGCATAAGATGCCTGTGAGTACAGGTGCAAGAAGCAAGTATTCTATCATATGCTCACCCTATCAATGTTTTAAGCATGTCGGTATCTATGCTCTCAAATGTCCTGTTTATCCTGAAAATCAGGATTCCCATGATAAGAACGCCTATCAGGACATCGAAGAATATCCCGAGCTCGACCAGTAACGGCATCCCGTATGTCAGGGATATTGCGCCAAGGAAAAGCCCGTTTTCCATGAGCAGGATGCCAAGCATCTGCATTATCGCTTTTTTGCGGCTTATCATAATGAAAAGCCCGATAGATACAAGCGATATCGATGCCGAGAGCGCAAAGCTTGAAAGCTCCGTCCTGATGTTTATGGAGCGTACAAGATAATAGGAGATAACAACTAGCACGCCCCCGATTATGAGCGACGGCGAGATGTTCACGTAGAGGGCAATCTCCCTTTTTACCTTTATTTCACGGATAATGTATATGAAAATATACGGGATTACAGCAGCTTTTATTACCAACGTAAGAATGGCGACAATGTAAATATCAGATTTCCCTGTCGAATAAGCAACTATGCCTGCCACGCCCGCCAGTAAAAAGGATTGTATCCCGAAGGCCCGCACGCAGGAATAAAGACGCGTGGAGCCGAGAATCATAAAGGTAGAAACAAGTATCAATGCGATGAGCAACTGCATCATCTTAGAACCGAAAACAAGCTCTGACATATTATCCTCCTTTTACAATAATGAATGAGATAAGTGCAAGGAACGAAAGCATGAGCGATATCGACAGTAAATTGGGAAGCCTGAACAGCCTCCATTTGGCGGTCGACGTCTCAACCATAGCAATTACCACCCCAATAACTACTATCTTGATGATAAATACGATAAGGGACAGCGCTATCCCGGCTGCGCTCAGCTCCGAAGCTATGCCCCAGGGGAAGAAAATGTTAGCCAGCAGCGAGAAGACGAGCAACTGTTTCATCATTGCTCCGAGTTCGACTATTGCCAGTTGTTTTCCCGAGTATTCAAGAATCATGGCTTCGTGTATCATCGTCAGTTCAAGATGCGTCGCAGGATTATCCACAGGTATCCTGCCCGTTTCGGCGATCGCTATTATGAACAGCGCAACGAATGCGAGCAGATGATACGGCGAGATGGCATCAAGACCCATCGATGAGACAGCCCCTGAGATGACGCTCAGGTTGGTCGTGCCCACGTTAAGCGCTATTGCGAATATCGAGAGCATCATAGCAGGCTCGACAAGGGATGATATGAACATCTCCCTGCTCCCTCCCATACCTCCAAAAGAGCTTCCCGCATCCAGCGACGCAAGGGCGATAAAGAACCGTGCAAGGGCAAAGAGATAAACAACCGCTATCAGGTCGCCTGCAAAACTAAAAGGCATGTTCGAGATATAGACCGGGATGATAAGACCTGCTGTAAGTACAGCCACAAATGAGATTATGGGCGCTGCATGGAATATCCAGGATACGTTCTCAGATACCACAGAGTCCTTACGAAGAAGTTTTGCGATATCGTAATATGGCTGGAATATACCAGGGCCTTTGCGCATCTGGAGGAACGCCTTCACTTTTTTGATTATACCGCTTAAAAGCGGCGCCAGTGCAAGAATAATTATTACCTGGAAAATCACGATCGCGAATTGTGTAAGCATTTATCTGCCTCCTAATATCATGAACATGAAAAGAACGACCAGCACTCCGAAGATATAGGAAAGATATGCATGGATGCTGCCCGTCTGAACGACCTTAATGGTTCTTGACTTACCAACGACAAAGCCTACGACCGGTTCATAGATATACCGCTCGAATACCTGTTCTATCCTGGTTTCAAACTTAAAAGAGTCCTTCATGAACGGGGACGCGGAGTATGTCGCCTGTATCTCATTCACAGGGCGGTAGATACTGGCAAGCCACATCTGTACAGGCTTTGTGAAAGCCGTACCTGTGTACTCGTTCCGAGCCGTAGAGACAGGCTGCCCGCATCCCCATGTTTCATAGAGTACCCGATGTTCCTTCTTATAGAGATATAATATGAACGGAAGCGAGAGACAAATGAACATCAGAAGCAAAAGAGCCGGCGTTGACATAGATATCTGGCCGGCAGGCATGGAAATCGTTCCAAGAGTCCCGAATGAAACTGAGTGATACACACTCGCATCCACCAGGGTTTGCGATATCCTGTCAAGATACGGCAGGATATAGAACGGCAGGATACCCAATAGAACCGACAATAATGCAAATATCCCCATACCGAGCAGCATTGGCTTATTTACCTCTTTTGCATGCTCTGCATGTTCGCTGCGCGGAAGCGCTAAAAAACTTATACCGAACGCTTTCAGGAAACAGAACGCGGCAAGCGCACCTGTAAGTGCCAGCGCTGCTGCGCCGACCGGCAGGACAATCCTGGTAAATGTATCGTTTAAACCGAATCCCAGGAGCAGCGACTGAAGGGTCAGCCACTCGCTTACAAAACCGCTAAACGGCGGCAGCGCCGAGATGGCAAGTACCCCTATCAGGAAAAGGACGGCTGTTGTGGGCATCTTTTTGATGAGACCTCCCAGCTTCTCGGTATTCTTTGTGTGGGTCGAGAACATTATGGAGCCTGCTCCCATGAACAATAATCCTTTGAATACGGAATGGTTTAACAGGTGATACAGAGCCGCTATTATCGCTATTGCTGCAAGACCGGGGCTTGCGCTTGCGAAAAAGATCATCGAGGCTCCCAGCCCGAGCAGGATTATCCCGATGTTCTCTATGCTGCTGAACGCAAGCATCCTTTTGATATCAGGTTCAACAATGGCGTATATTATGCCCGTGAGCGCCGAGATCGCGCCGATGGCAAATACGAGGAATCCCCACCACAGCACCCCGGCGCCAAGGAAGTCAAAGAAAACGCGGATGAGCATGTAAATCGCGGTCTTTATCATAACTCCCGACATGAGCGCGGATACGTTGCCCGGCGCTGCCGGATGCGCGTATGGAAGCCAGATGTGAAGGGGCACAATACCTGCTTTTGCGCCAAAACCAATGAGGGTGAACAGGAACACCAGGTCCTTGAGCATTGGCGGCATAGATGCCCCGGCTGCGCTGAACTTTCCGAAATCGAAGCTGCCGCTTGCGCCTGCCATGATAAGGAAAGAGAGAAGTATGAATCCTGTTCCTATGTGGGTCATTACGATATAGATGAACCCTGCTTTTCTTGTTTCCGGCTTCTCATGCTCGTAAACCACGAGGAAATAAGAAACTACGGACATCAGTTCCCAGACTATCAGGAACATGAGGGCATTCCTTGCCGTGACCACAAGGATCATTGAGAGAATGAATATGTTATACAGGAAACCGAGACTGCCGATATTCTTTTTTCCGAAATACTCTTCCACGTACCCTATCGAGTAGATCGAGACCGCAAAGACTGCGATGGATATCACAAGAACGAAGAACGCAGCCAGCCTGTCCGCAAAAAAGCCAAAATTCAAAAACGATGAACCCGGAAGCGTGAGAGTAAAGGTTTCACCGAAAACTACCGACAGCGAGAAGATGATCCCAATAACAGACGCGACGGCTGCGCTCAGGAACGAGACACGGGCGCAGAGACGGTCTTTTTTGTTCAGGATGATTGAAGCAACCGCGCCAACCAAATAAAAGGCAACAAGCCCTGTAAATAAACCTGTGTATACCATAATCACCACCTTCAGCCTATTGATTATCGCATTACGTTTTTAAGAAAGAACACAAACGCCATTTTAAGTACCAGCTTTTAATATTTTAATCCATAAACGACAGAGCCTCACATTACCTTACTGTTTGTATTTAAGGTTAACCTCAAAAAATCACAAATTAGATACTGATTATTAATGTAGGATTTTGGATGGTATGAACAGGTTCATTTCGCCCACATTCCGCACCTGGAATTAATCATTTCAATGTTTTTCCCGATAACGATTCTTTATATTTAATAATATCAATCATCAATATGTTATTTAATAAGAAGTTGTTTTTGGAATGAATTTATCCTTGAATTCAGGATTTGATAAAAAAATTAAACGCAATTTATATTAACCATCCGAAGTTTTGTTAAGCGCTGAATTTATGTTATAGAGAATTTTGAAAAACTTAAACTTCACAATATTTAATACATAAGAACTATATTTAGATAACATGTCATCGTTTATTGATTTTGCATTTCAAGAAGAATACGAGCGAGTGAAACGATTGGGAG
>CABMIB010000044.1 GCA_902386135.1 uncultured archaeon | reverse complement strand
GCTGAACAGAATAAGCTTTGTCCCATCTTTTTCCGCCTAACGTCTTGTTCCATAGATGGGTACGCTTTGAATCTGTTTTTCTTAGCCAATCATCATTATTTCCAGCCCCATACGATTCTGTATAACCCGCTATTACATACCCGCCATCCGATGTCTGTTGGGCAGAATAAGCTGCGTCCCAAATTGTTCCCCCGAATGTTCTGTTCCATAGCTGGTTACCATTTGAATCTGTTTTTATGAGCCAGACATCTCCACCTGCCCCATACGAGGTTGTCACGCCTGCAAGAATATATCCACCGTCCGAAGTCTGCCGACTCGAGTTTATTGTTTCCAAACCAATCCCTCCATATGTTCTATTCCACTGCTCTAAGGGGACTGCTTCAGATACATTGGATAATAATGCGGCCACCACTGTAAACAGACAGATCATCTTTCCATCTAAATATCTCATTTTTTCACCACCTCAAATATTATTAGAAAATGTCAGTACCACCGTCCCGCTGTAATCCCCCGCCGCCTGCTCATTCGGCACACCCAGCCTCGCATCCAGCGCAGTAACGCCCGGCGGCGCAACCGCGACCTGCACGTCGGTGCCGCCGTTGTCCTGGGGAACGAGCACGCCCGGGATTCCTAAAGCGAAGTTGGTTGCATTCAGTACATTAGCGCCGCTCACCAGACCGAACACGCCGCCGATGCTGTCGTTGAAGTGCGCCTCGACCTTTGCTGAGATGTCGCCAGTGTTGTTGAGGATGACAGAGTTGTTGATGATCTTTGACTGACCTTTTAAGAGCAATCCGAAACTACCGTCGGAAGATTGGACATATGTATTCTGACCTGTGGCGACAGTGGCGCTATAGCCGATTGAGTTTGATTGTACTCTAATACTATATGCAAGGGGCAGGAAATCGGTATTGTTCGCATCAAGGGTATAGGGTGAATCGCAAAACCCATCCATATCCGTATCTTTGCAGGTCTGGCTGAAGCCTGTACCAGAGGGATTGGCCCAGAAGTTACCGCCGATATCTGAACCACCTATAATATTTGTGCCTAGTGTTTTGGTAGTATTCCAATAGTTGTAGACTGTACCCTCAAAGTAGAAGTTATTGGTATTATTGAAAATGTTGTTATATATTTGGTTATCACTACTGTCTGTGGAGAAATAACCATTATTTTCTATTCCATAAGTATTATTAGAGGCTATATTGTTAACCAATACATTATAGCTGGAAGAGTGTATGCGGATGCCCACATAATTGTCAATTGCAGTATTATCAATCAATGTGTTGTTATTTGAATTGTAATACAAATCAATACCCATATTATTGTTCGATATTATGTTACCTTTTAGCAGGTTGTTGTTGGAAGACGTAAGATTAATACCGAAAATATTGTTCGAAACTCTATTGCCAATTAATATGTTATTAGAAGAATTCACCAAAGTGCTAGTGTAGTCATAAACCAGATTAATGCCTATTTGATTGCCTGAAACATTGTTGTTTGAAATGTTAGAATATTTTATTCCCTTGAGTAATATGCCAGAATAATAGAACCCTGTAGCCCCTGTCACCGTAAACCCACTAATATTCACACGGTCTACGGTCACTCTAAATACATAGTTATTAGAATCAAAAGCCCTTACTATTGTAACCTCAGATCCGGACCCAACAACATTCACAGATTTATTAACATCTACATTCTCATTGTATACACCAGGAAAAACATAGATAGTATCTCCCGTGCTCGCATTATCAATCGAATCCTGTATCCTTGTATAATCTGCGCCGCCACTTGCGTTCACAGTAAGCGTTGCAGCTCCCGCGCTGCTTGCCAGCAACAATATTGCAAGCGTTGTAAATCCAATTAAACTAAATTTTCCAATTTTTCTCATTTTACAACCTCAGATTATTCGAAAAAGTCAGTACAACTGTCCCACTATAATCTCCAGCTGCCAGCTCATTCAGTCTCGCATCCGCTGCTTTCTTATTTCAACCTTAAAAGATAGAAAGTGAGGAGCTACTACCCCTCATTTCCAAAGGTCAGTATCACCGTTCCACTATAAGCTCCGCCCGGCTGGTTCAGTGGCACAAAGAGTCTGGCATCCAGTATTGTTATGGTGCCAAATGCTGGCGCAGTTGCAACTCTGACATCAGCGCCTGTGTTGTTAAGGGCTGTCCAGCTTCCGAAGTTGGTTTCTTTGAGGTCAAAGTTGGTGGCGTTAAGCACATTAAAGCCGCTTACGAGTCCGTACGCTCCGCCCACACTATCATTGAATCTCGCATCTACAGTCGCATTCACATCACCAGTGTTGTTCAGTGTCACAGAGTTATTGATAATCTTGCTCTGTCCTACCAGTATTGTGCCGAAGCTCCCATTTGTTGCCACAACAAATGTATTCTGACCGCTTACTACAGTTGCGTTATAGCCCACGTCTGCCGCATATGACGGAAGAACGACCATTGCCATTGCTATGACAAATAGGGCTCCCAATAATGTTTTTTTCATAAAGAGTTCCACCTCAATCTAAACAACACAGTTAATCGTGTATATAAATATTCCCAAATTGTTATTCTTCGGAGATTTCCAGGCAAGATCTGCTTGAATCCTAACTTCTGTTGAGATAAAAAACTATGGTAGTTAAATTCAATAAAAAAGTTCATAAACTTTATAAGTCAATAACTTCTAATCACCCGGATAAAAGGAGGTAAATTGTTAGAGAGATTATTTCTCATAATTGCAGCTTTTTTTATGTTTGCGATTCCTGCATCAGGAGGCGCCAACGTAAACATAACTGTGGAAGTAGTAGTACCCATAGGCAATTATATAAACGCCTCAGTGAACTTATCTGCTGATCAAACAACCATAATTAATGCTCCAACAGCCAATACAACTCTTGAGATTGGCTCTTCTCAAAACACTTCAGGTTCGATAAATCTGGTACTGACCTCCACGCCTCTCGATATACCTTCATTAAGCGTTCTGTCTATAAACAAATACCTGAGCATTGAAGCGAGCAAATCATTAACAGATAACCTGACATATGTTTTAATAAAGTTATACTACACCCATGAAGAGGTAAATGCGTCGGGCATAGAAGAAGGCTCTCTTGGTTTTTATTGGTGGAACAAAACCTCATCTGCATGGGAAAAGCTTAACCCGGCAATGGGCTGGGTTTACAGCGCAGGTGTGGATACGATAGAAAATTATGTATGGGAAAATGTAACGCACTTTAGCGATTACAGTGTCGGTGGGCGTCGTATGCCTCCAGCCTTAGGAATAAATAGGGACATGCCATCTACGGTAAAAACGGGCCAAAAATTCGATATGGAACTGAACCTGCGCAATCTTGCAGGTTTCGGGCTTTTTAATATATCTGTAAAGGAAAAAATTCCAGAAGGCTATCGTTTGAGAGAAGCCGAGAAAATTTCTCCAAGACCAGCACAAATCAGAAACGAGAATAACCAGACGGTTATCTATTGGAGTATTGATGGACTTACAAGCCATTCAAATCTTTCAATCGAATATTCCTTATCTGCACCAAATTCACCCGGTAACTATACCTTCAGGGCGGAAGCATTTGGTTTTGATGCCTTAAACAATAAATACGCAGCATTTAATGCTGCAAAACAGGGAGTAAAACAGTCTCCATTATGGGATACCATATTAGAATTCTTTGGAATTCCCTAATAACCAGACTCGGCTCTCAAAACTACTCTTTTTCAAGCCTTCGCTTTTTCGCAGGCTGCTATATGTTCAGCCAGTTTGATCTTTAATGCTGAAAGTTCCTCTTTATACTCAAGTCTTTCTAAAATGTGCTTCTGACCCTCCATGAGCTTGAGTATATTTGCCTGCATCTCTTCCTGACTCTTTTTAAGTTCCTTGATTTCGTCGGTATTCTCTCTAACCTTATCCACTACTTTTATCAGCTCTTTGAGCTTTTCGTAAATATCGACAAGTCCTACAGTCATTATGCAATCAATTGCTGGGTTTATATTTAAAACTTTTTGCAATTTTCATGAGGATTACAGAATTTTAGCTCGCCTGCGTTATTTTGATTTTAAGTCTCCTTCCTCAACTTCGCTATCCTGTCCCGTATCTCCGCCGCGTGCTCAAACTCAAGGTTCTTCGCAGCCCTGTGCATCTCGGCCTCAAGCTCAACTATGTAATCGAATATCTCCTCTTTCGGAGGAAGCGCCTCCCCGGTAATCTCCCGCTTCTCCACAGCCTTCCTGATGGTCTGCGGCGTGATATTATGCTCGCGGTTATACTCCATCTGCATGGCTCTCCTGCGGTTGGTCTCGCCTATCGCCCGCTGCATCGAACCTGTCATATTGTCTGCATACATGATCACCCTGCCTTCGATGTTCCTCGAAGTCCTGCCTATTGTCTGCAAAAGCGAGCGGTCAGAGCGCAGGAACCCCTCCTTATCAGCATCCAGTATCGCCACAAGCGCCACTTCAGGGATATCAAGCCCTTCACGCAGCAGGTTTATACCCACAAGTACATCGAACTCGCCCAGGCGCAGCCCCCGTATTATCTCTATGCGCTCAAGCGTCTCTATCTCGGAGTGCATATATCTCGCCTTGATACCCACGCCGAGAAGGTATTCAGTCAGGTCTTCAGCCATCCTTTTTGTGAGAGTCGTAACAAGTACCCTGTGCTTTTTCTCGGTCTTCGCGCGTATTTCCCCGATAAGGTCGTCTATCTGTCCCTTCATTGGCTTTACAACGATTTCAGGATCAACAAGCCCTGTCGGGCGGATTATCTGCTCAACCACCTGCTCGCTGCGGGACAACTCGTACTCGGAAGGCGTGGCTGAAACGTACAGCACCTGGTTCACCCTCGCGCTGAACTCATCAAAGGTCAGGGGGCGGTTATCAAACGCAGAAGGCAGCCTGAACCCGTAATCCACAAGCGATTCCTTCCTTGCATGATCACCTGCGTGCATGCCCCGCAGCTGGGGAAGCGTGACGTGGGACTCATCGATAACGATAAGGAAATCTTTCGGGAAATAATCTAGGAGTGAGTACGGCGGCTCGCCGGCCCACCGTCCGTCCATATGCCGGCTGTAGTTCTCTATCCCCTGGCAGTACCCTATCTCCCGCATCATCTCGATATCGAACTTTGTCCTCTGCTCAAGGCGCGCCGCCTCAAGTATCTTTCCTGTGGATTTCAGCTCACGCAGCCTGCCCCTGAGTTCAGCTTCTATAGAACCGATAGCTTCCTCTATTCTCTCCTGCGGCATCACGAAATGCTTTGCAGGGTATATCACCAGGGCATCATGTTCCTTAAGCATTCTGCCGGTAAGGGTATCAAATTCCGAGATTCTCTCGATTTCATCACCGAAGAGTTCTATCCTGACACCGTATGAAGCATACGAAGGGAATACTTCTATCGTATCCCCACGCACCCTGAATTTACCTGCGCTGAAATCAATGTCGTTGCGCTCGTATTGTATATCCACAAGCCTTGAAAGTATAACCCGCCGTTTCGATTCCTCCCCTTTTTTAAGCTGAATGGACATCTCCCGCCACTCCTGGGGGGAGCCGATGCCGTAGATACAGGAAACGCTTGCCACCACGATAACGTCCCGCCGCTCGAACAGCGAACTTGTAGCCGAGAGGCGCATCCTGTTGATCTCTTCGTTTATGGACGCATCCTTTTCAATGTACGTATCGGTCTGCGGGATATATGCTTCAGGCTGGTAATAATCGTAGTAGCTCACGAAGTATTCTACTGCGTTTTCAGGAAAGAACGCCTTGAACTCGGAATACAACTGCGCGGCCAGCGTCTTGTTATGAGAGATAACAAGCGTGGGCTTCTGCACGTTCTGTATCACATTTGCAACGGTGAATGTCTTACCCGAACCCGTAACTCCAAGCAGGGTCTGGTGCTTCATTCCAAGTTCTAACCCTTTGCTCAGTTCTTCGATAGCTTTTGTCTGATCTCCTTTGGGTTCAAACCCTGATATAAGCCTAAATGTTCCCATCATATCTGACAGGGAGTACTGATTAATTAGCTTTTCCTTGCTTACAGCACGAACAGAGTGAACAGTAGATAGCCAATCGTCAGCATTATCACTGAATGCTTTAATCCCGAGAGGACGTTGCCCTCTCCCATTACTCCTGCGATCAACCCTGAGCAGAATCCCTGTATCAGCGCGCCGTGGAAGAACATGCGGTTGTAAGTTCCCATCATATCCCTGGTGAGCCTGAGGGTACTTGCATGTCCCCCTGAAGAAGTTACCTTTTCACTCGCTTTTAACATTTCCGTGAGGAAAGTTGTGGATATGATATAAATGATGCCTATGAATACAAGGAATGATATATAAATAATTACGATATAAATGAACATGCTCATCTTACGCTCGTTCTTTAATTCCTGCTCAGCCGCAGCATCCCTCGCTGCTACAGTGAGCACCTCGCCTATGTCGCCGCTGGATTCGTTGGCTTTAGTCACTAAAGTGACAGAACGCGCCACTATATGCGTTCGCACGCGGTTGGCAAAGCGCCTGAGCGATTCATTGATGGCCATTCCCCATTCGATATCGTTCCATATTTTCCTTATCTCTTTACCCATACCGATATCGGAGCGGGTCATCAGCTTTATCGAGTCGCGAAGCGTCATGCCCGTCTCGTTGGTGCTCGCCAGTTTCTTCAGGAAATCAGGTATCTGTGCCTGTATCTTGTCTTCCTTGCCCTTCTTGTATTCATGAAAAATAACAAGCGGGATAACTATGATGTATATTGCAAAGACTATTTTGTCATCTATATAGTCTATAAAGTTCGGATTCTTCATGCCCTGTACGATAGAAATGACCAGGTAAATAAGAGCGATAGGCCCGCTTATCGCCAGTGTATATAAAGGATGCTCCTTAAGCGGCTTTAAAGGATCGTGCAGCATCTTTTTTATTTTAATCGAGTCCCTTGATTTTATAAAATTCAAGAAGGTGGTCTTCTCTGCTGTTTCGGGAACGATTATTTCACCTACAAGGCTCTCGGTAGGCAGAAGAGGCGCTTCGCCTGTAGCGCCAGGTGTAATGATGCCGATCATCACGACGAACATCATTGAACCGATAGGTATCACCGCGTATATTATCGCGTATATCATCACACTGCTGCCTGAGCCCATTACTGACATCATGACGCCGAGGATGATTATGAAAAGAGGCCCTGCCACGAAAGCGGTGACATAAGATTCCGCTATCAGGCCCAGGGTCTCAAGAAATCCTTTCTGTTCGATCTTCGCGCGGTTGAGGTATTCTTCGGATTTATCCTTGAAATAGGTGGAGATATTGCCGCCGCTGTCTATTACGGTAAGGAGGTTGTACATGAGGTCCCTGAACTTCTCAGACGGTGTATTCTCACATATGTTGTGAAGGGCTGTCCTCAAGTCGTTCCCGAAGTAATCCATGTCACGGAGGATAACATCGACTTCCTTGGATGTTTCTCCGTAAGTATCGACGCATCTGCTGAGGGAGCGCAATATCTCGATAACGTTCATTCCGCCCCGGCTCAGCGCATACATGAATGTGACCGCATAAGGCAGGTTCTTATCGATCTGCCCTTTCCTTTCTCCTGCCATGAAACCCGGATAGACCATAAAGAGCGTGTAGGTTATACCTCCGAACAAGGCTGTAAGGAAGACAGTAATAAAAAGCGAGATCGTTACATTCCTGTACTTGAGAAGCCATGCCATCGAAGGACTGAACGTAAGATGGGTGAGCTTATCAGGAAGCCCAACGACTGATACGATAATGTAAGCGGCAATCAAACCTAATAGTGCCCCCACAATGCCAGCCAGCAGGGAATAAAATATCGCATTTGAGATATACATCTCATAGGATATCGGGATGCGTGCCTGCCGCATTGCCTTCCGCAGGTCATGGTAACTATCCTGGCGCGCTTTGAACCTGCTGCCGAGCAGCACAAATGGCAGGCTCTTCAGCTTTCGGAAAATTAATTCGATGTTTTTACTTAAATTGTTTTCCGCCATATCCCTCATAAAGTGATATTCAGCTTGGTGATAACCTTATCAGGAGTCGCCTGGTAATCATGGATGATGGTGGCAATGGCATTGAAATCCGATATCTTGTTGTTTACCATGAACTCAAGTATCTTCTGCCTGAAAACCAGTTCCTTTTTCAAATCCGCCGGGCTCCAGCCTCTGCGGATCATAATCTCATAAAGGGCTTTTGATTCTCCTACCCTGAGGAATTTATCGGTCAGCGGGTCCCAGACAAAGATATCGTTTGTCCGTATGTTCCTGGTCGTCGGGTCTATATCTGTGATCTCAACAAGTTTCATGTTGCGGCGCGCTCTTTTTCCATTTACGTATGTCTGCGCCTGGATACTTATGATATTGAGTGCCTGTATCATCGTCCTTGGCACGCTAATCGGCGGGTTCTCAAGCCTGTGTATCGCGCTTGCCACCGAGTCCGCGTGCATGGTCGAGAAGGTGGTATGACCTGTGCTCATCGCCTGGAAGAGCGTGAGCGCTTCTTTACCCCTGACTTCGCCCACCAGCAGGAATTCCGGTCGCTGTCTCAGCGCTGCCCGGAGAAGCTCGTACATATCTATGCTGCCTCTCCCATCGGCTGTGAACGAATCCCTTGTTACGCCGGGAATCCAGTTGGGATGCGGTAGCTTCAATTCTCGCGTATCCTCCAGCGTAACTATCTTAGCCTGCATGGGAATGAAAAGAGAGACAGCGTTAAGTGACGAGGTCTTGCCTGAAGCTGTGCCTCCTGCATATATCAGGCTCTTGTTGTTCTCAATGCACAGCCAGAGATAAGCAAGTTCCTCTGCAGAGAAAGTATTCCATTTAATCAGGTCTACAGGCGTTATCGGGACTTCGCTGAACTTCCTTATCGTAAACGTAGCGCCGTGGGAGGTCACTTCCGTGCCGAGAGTCATCTGGATACGGGAGCCGTCTGGCATAGTGGCATCCACCATCGGTTCCGCTATCGATATATGTTTGCCGCAGCGCTGTGCGAGCCTGATAACGTACGAGTTCAATTCAGTTTCAGTATAATATATGTTAGTAGGAATATTGGTATATTTCTTGTGGTACAGGTAAATAGGAATATCATGCCCGTTGGCTGAAATATCCTCTATCCTGTCATCATGCATCAGAGGGTCAAGCTTTCCGAAATGTATGTAATCCCGCCGTGAATAGTATAATATTTTCTCAAGGGTCAGGGGAGAGATATCGATGGCGTAATCCTTTATCAGGCTCCTTACCTTATTTGTCAGGATCTTATCCTTATCACCCTCGTCCTTGATATTTTCAACAAGGAGAACATCCTTTAGCCTGTCCTTTATCTCTTTCAGGAACAAATCCTCAAAATCGGAAAGTGTTGGCTCAGCCGCGTAATAAAGATAAGCGTTGTTATTGGGATCGAACAATATTACCACAAAAGCATACGGTTCGTTCACCCAGTAGCGCTCAAGCTCGGTGAAGCCCTGGATACCCCCGAATGTTACAAGCGGACCGTGCAGGGCAGCATCGTATGTTTCTACCGCTTCAATCTCTTTCGTGAAGAACGTTTTTATCTTTCCCATTAATGTCTGGGGCGGTTTTTCCTCAAGAACGTTGGATTGCATTTCCTTAAGCTTCTTTATTCGAGTTTCAACGTCAGATAGTAATTTTTCTTCAAGAAGCTCAAAAACTGCCTGTTTTTCCGGGGTAAGCTGATCTTTTATTATGGTTCTGGCATCTTCCATTTCAAGATGTTGCAAAAAGTTCTGCGCTTCTTCAGGCGATGCCGCTCTACCCACCGGTGATTCAATCTCTAATTTGGTTTCTTCAGGGACTTCCGCTTCTTTCTTCTTTTTAAGCTTTTTCTCTTTTTTGACAGATTGGCCGTCCGCAGGCTTATCACTAACTTTTTCTTTTAATGCCGCTTGATCCTTTACTCCGGCTGTCCCTTCAACAGGAGCTTTCTTTTCCTCCATCTGCGAGGGAATCCCCGGTTTTGCTCCGGTCTCTTCCTGTTTCTTCGGCGCTTCGTTATTTACAGGAGTTTTCTTCTCTTCGGGTTGTTGGGAGTTTTCTTTTTTTGTTACGGCTTCCGCCTGTACCTTAGGTTGTTCGCCACTTTCTACAGGCACTTTCTTTTCTTCCGGCTTTTGGGATACCACTTCTTCTGCTACAGCTTCTGCCTGTACCTTTGGTGTTTCAGCGCTTTCTATGGGCGCCTTATTTTCTTCCCCGGGCTGCTGTGGGCTTTCTTCTTTTGTCACGGCTTCGGTCCGAGCAGAGGGTGGCTCAGCCATCACGGCAGGAGTTCCTTCTTTCTGGGGCAGCTGTGGGCTCTCTTCCTTTGCCTCTGCTACTCCCTGTAAGGCTGGTATTTCAGTCTTTGCAGGAGGCATATCCTGATTCTGGGGCTGCCGGGAGCTTTCATCTTTTACCCCGGCTTCCCCCTGTACCGCCGGAACTTCAGTCTTATTAGCAATAGTTTCCTTCGGTTTTGGCTCTGGCTGGCTCTCTTCCTTAGCCACGGCTTTTTCCTGTATCACCGGGATATCTGCCTTTACGGGCGGATTCTTCTCATCATCGGGGCGCTGCAGGGTCTTTTCTTTTATTTCTGCGTCTGCCTGTACCCCGGCACTCTCAGCAGGGATTTTTTCCTTTTCCGCCGATTGCTCAACTTTTTCTTCAACCCCCGTTTCCACTTTTATCCCGGCATGTTCTGAATCCTCTATCTTTACTGCCTGATCTCCACGTTTTTTACTTGTCTCTTTCTTGTTCTTCTTACGGGATTTTTTGGGATGTTTCTCTAGGCTTTCGTCTGTATCCTCTTTTAACTCAGCGTCCTTTTCCCCTTCAATTTCCTCAGCAGGCTCTTCAAGTTTTGCGGCACCGCCGCTGTTCGCCTGCTGTGTTTTGGGTGTTTCTACAGGTGGTTTGGGCTCTGAAATCGTTTTTCCATTCTTCTTACCCTGTTCTGCCGCTAGAAAATCGCCAGCCTTTTTTAAGACGCTGGAAATATCCCCGAGGTTTTTATGTCCTTCCCTGGCGACTCTCAGGATACTTTCAAGCTCTTTATGAGCGGCGGAGTCGGTGCTTAAAGAGGACAAATGTTTTTCATATTTTTTCAGTCCATCCCTCTGTTCGACAATCATGACCAACTTCTTTTTGAAATCCTTTACATCCAGGGAAGGGTTTTTAGAGGCTATGTCCTCTATGAAGCTCTGAATCTCCATTTCACCCGGCGATGTAAATTCGGCAAGGAATCCACGCACTCTCTCGCGTATATCTTCCATAATTATGTTTATATATTAATCTTTTTGAAATCTTCTATGTCATTGGACAGTCGAATTAATTCTTCGCCAGTGATAATGACCCTGTCTCTCAATTCATCAAGTTCCTTTCGCAATTGTTTAATCCTGATCTGCATCAGGAATATCATGATGAAGGAAACAACCAATACAATAGATAGAACCACCGTTGTTATGTCCATTTCCATTTTATTTACCTCCGAAAACAGTCCTGGCGAGCCGATCAACGAAGCTTTCCTTCTCTTCCTTTTTGCCGGTTTCCTGGAACTTTTCACCTGCTATAGATGCCGCAAGCCGCCGATATGCAATCGCAGCCGGAGAATTCGGAGCCCTTATGACAATAGGGGTTTTGAATGCTGCGGAGCGTCTTACATTTGCATCTTCAGGTATCATCTCAAGTACTTTTGCTCCTAAAAGTTCTGCTACTTTATTGCGGTTGATCTCGGTTTTTTCAAGCTCAGCCCGGTTTAAAATAACTCCCTCAACAGACCTTCCCAGCATCTCGGTCAATGCCTTGGTTTTCAATGCATCGGCCATCGAGGCAAGTTCAGGGTTAACGACAAGAATTACCTTATCGGCAACAGCAAGCGGGATAACGCCATCCTTACTTATACCCGCAGGTGCATCTATCAATACAAACTCCATACCCTCTATGATTGCAGTCATGACCTCCCTTAATTTATCAGGCTTAGAGTTCTGGAATCCTTTCAACGATAGACCGCTTGGTACCACTTTGAGACCGCCTGGCCCCTCATAGATGGCTTCGTTTATTTTAGCAGTGCCAGCGAGCACTTCATGCAATGTAATCTTACATTTCTCAAGCCCAAGTAAAAGACCGAGGTTTGCCATTCCAATATCTGCATCGAGCACTATCGTTTTCTTCCCGAGCAATGCCAGCGAAGTGCCAAGGTTTAGCGTTGTCGTTGTTTTACCTGTCCCGCCTTTACCTGAAGCTATTGTGTATACAATTGCCATTATATCCCTTCCTTCGACTAAATTAATAAATATATATTCATTGTGACTTTTTATATATATTCATTTGGGGTTAATATACCTAATTGATAATTATTATATATCATTGTACTCATTATCATTGTGATAACTATATATAGTTGTGGTTTGATAACCTGATTACAGGATTGAGCAACGTATGGCAATAAAGGAAGAGTTCATTAATTGCTGCACCCAGACACTTGAAGTTAATTTTGGAACTCTGGCAAGTGAAATAATAACTAAAGTAAAGGCAAAGAAAAATCTGGATGACAGATCGAAAATCAGTGATTTTAAAGAATTTATCGATTCGATTGAACTCAACATAAGTGTCCTTGCTGGGAAAAATAGAGCAACTGATATATGTAATTCTCTAAGGAATAAAGCGGTAGAAATAACAGGAAGCCAGAAGCCACAGGAGACTCTTATAAACAGCGATATCGACAAGGAAATAAGTTCTTTTCTGGCAAAAAATTCCCTTCCAAATGAGGGTGATATTACTGACTACTCGAAATATCTGGCAATGAAATACGGCGGAAATGCTAAAAAAGTTGAAAAAGAGATAATTGAAAAAGTCAAGACTCATGTAAAATTAGGTGTGAGTAGAAAAAAAATCAGCGAAGAAGTAGGTAACTTTCTATCAAGATACCCCCAGCCGACACAAAAAGATATTGAAGATTTTAAGAATTATATTAGTCTGTTAAAACTTAGTTTTAAAGATGATGAATTGCTGGAATTAATTGAAAAAGAACGGCTTTACCTCAAATTCCATGGGGAACACCATATGGTTGAAGAGCCATCTGAACTTGATCAGTTCATTGATATCTTTAAAAGGCACGATAAAAATGATATCAGTAGCGCAATGCAAAAACAGGAAATCAGTTATCTTATTAAAGACGAAGCCGGAGTTTCTGATGAATTATTATCTGAATTCGTTGACCTCATGAAACCCAGTGAAAACGATATGAGAGACGCACTGGAAGGACTTGGTCTTAAACATATGATCAGAAAAAAATAGTATAAAACCGGTATAAAGATAAAAACCATGAACATACTTTTGAGAGGGTAAATGTCAGGAACAGGAGACGTTGCTTCACGGAAATCTCAGGAAGGGAAATCACCTGAAGTACAGGTGAAATCAGAAATAAAGGAATTTTTTCCGCTGCAGTCCCAGGAAGAGAAAGTACTTGCAGAGAAAACAAAAGTACCAGAAGTACGAGAAGAAGCTAGAACAAAAGAGGATGTTCCACAGAAAATCCAAGTAAAGGGAAAAAGGAAAAATAATACCAAGAGAAACAAAATAAAAGTTGTAAGAAGGAAAAAATCCAAAAAAAACGAATCTGGAATGAAGAAAAAGGCTAAGAAAAATAATAAAGCCACTAATAAGAATCTTATTAAAGTTATTAACGATAAAAAGGAAGTGGATTCTGATTTCACATCAAAGCCTCAAGAGGTTGAGAATATCATGAATGATACTCAGGAGTTAAACCTAAAGCTGGTGGAGGAAGTCGTTAAAAATCATGGCGGAAACGACGCATTGGGGCTCGTTTTAAAGCCGGTAGAGGAAATCGCTGAAAGAAACCCTAAGAACGATAATCCGGGATCGGCTCCAAAACCAGTGGAAGAAACCGCTGGAAAAAATATAAGGCGAGATAATCCGGAGCTACCTTCAAAACGCTCATTGGCTTCGACGTATTTCGTATTGTTGATCCTGGCGTCCCTGATATTGTTCCTGTTAGCAGGTTATATTTATCCCGCAACCGAAGAAGATATTGCAAAAAACAAAATATTCTGGGTTGTCAACGATGGAGAATTTGACAGGGGTCTATTTACTCAATTCTACTCATCCTTAATATTTACCGCATGTGTTTTTGTACTGGGGTTTTATGTGAACTCGACGTTTATAAGATTTAGTCTTGGAGGCTGGACTACATTTAGTATAGGCATTTATATGATGTTCTTATTTGGACTCGGGAAAATAGGGGAACTGACGTATAATCATCAGTTGTTCAGTGCATTCAAGAATTTAATCCTGCCCTTCGCTTTGATAATATTAGCTCACGCGTCGTATAGGATACTTAAAGAATTAAAAGGAGGAGTAAAAAATGCTTCTTAGTGATTTTTATCTTCTATTTAATAATTATTATCGTTTTATAGCTGCCGTTAATTTGATAGCTGCAGCGGTCTGTGTATATTATGGAAGAAAAATTTATGAATCGACAAGGGGGGCAACAGAGTTCTGGCTGTTCCTCTCAGCTTTTATTGCCAGCCTTGGGACTTATATGCTGTTAGATTTCTCCAGAGTGACATTTTTAATGTGGTTTGATCCTATCATTCTATCGGCACAGGACCTTGCAATTGCATTTGCTGCCACGTTTGCACTGATATGCGGAGTATATGCAAAGAAAATGTTTAACGAGTTACTGGGAGAATGATTCTTGAATGTCTTCTGATTCGCTAAAACTGGTTAAAAATCATCTCGAAGCAAGTATGGGTGACCTTGGTGTCAGGATTTACCAAAGGTCAATCTCAAAGCTGAATATCAGTGCGAACCCATCCAGAAAAGAACTTGAAGCGCTGATGGCGTACATCGAGATGATGGTGGTGAAACTTTATGGAAATGACAAATCCAAAGCGATTATTGATGATCTACGTAAAGAACTGGCCGATTTCGACAAATTTTTTGACAAATTCTTTGGATCAAAAATTAAAGATACGATGGATCACTTTTTTGAGATGAAAGGAGTTCCGGGAGAGCCAGAGATCCAACAAATTTCAAAATATCTGATTTCAAATGGCTACGAGCAAAATGAGAAAAACCTCACCAGAATGCTTAAACAATATTCAAAAGAAAAAATTATCTGGGCATTTAAATGGAGTATAATAAATAATAATATTAAGTCATTCCTTGATTCTAACCCGGCATATACACAAATAGATGTTGAGTTCTTCATCAACCAGATGAAACAAAACAAGTTCGATGTAGATGACACTGATATAAAGGATAAAATCGAAAAAGAGAGGCTTTTCAGGAAGTTTAACTACATGGAAAGAAGAGAAAGTGAAGATGAAAAAATATCCCGTCAATGCACCGCATTGTTTAATTCAAATAACAAAATAAATTATGAATATATTTTTTCGGATAAAGAACTTGTTCAACTTACGATGGATTTTGTATCTGTGACTGTGGACCAGATCCGAAAGGAACACCAGTAGAAGCTGTCCTGATAAAAAAATAAGTAAGCGGATTATGTAGTGTTTTTCACTTTGAATAACTGGAGTATCCCGAAAACTGATACTGTTATCAACACTGCAATGGCAGAACGATAAACAGCGACAGGTACTTCGAAGACCGGAGCTACGATAAGTCCGCCGAATACTGTATATAAAGCAAAACAAATGCCTGCATACATGAACCTTCTTCCGGCCCTTGCCCCGACTATAGTGTTCATCTTTCTTGACAATTCAATAAATGCATACGTTGTGACAAATGCGCCCAGGAAGCCAAGGCTGTACCTCTGGGCCAGGTCAGCCAGTTTATAACTTATCCCGGCATCTTTCCCGTATATCGTATCAAGTCCCGCGAAAACTAATAACCAGAAATACATTATCAAGGCTCCGAGCGGTATACCGCGAATCCATCGCCGCTCCTCTATTCCAGCCGATATGACGCTTAATCCGAAAGCAAGCAGCATGGCGAACGAAGTTGTTACAAGGATGAGCTTTATCAGGTCATATGCCCAGGCAGGCTGCAAGGCTAAAAACCGCGGAATATCAGAATACTCGGCAAGACCGTGAAGCAGCCCGAATGCTGCCAGGTACTTAAAATCGTTCATCAATTCAATGTGGCTTACTCTTTTTTTCCACATCATTATGACCAAGAACATCACAATGAAGCTTGTGCCATATATTAAATAAACAGCCATTTTGACCCTGGGGTCATTCCAGTCTATCATGTGGTAGTCTCCTTCAACCTTTTGTTAAATACTATTTATGAATTTTAATATTTAAATTTAACTCAAGATATGAGTACTATCATCATAGTATCGATATTGTAGAGGTTTTCCACTGCCAGACCAGTTAGATGAACCTTATCACAAGCAAGATTGAAAGGACAAAAGGTATAAAAAATTTTATAATTAAACTGAATAATCCCTGCTTGCTTTTACTGCCCCAGATCTCCTTTATTAAAATATCTGGACCCATGTACCATCCTGCAACGATGCTTAAGATTAATCCGGCTGCGATGACGCCTTCGGTACCGAAGGCCAGGTCATACAGATCAAGAATGTAATTTCCAGACAGTTCCAGTTTAAGGGCTGTGTAACTCAAGGCCGAGGGAATACCGATAAGCATTATGCACACTGAGACCAGGAAAGTTGCTTTTTTTCTTCCGTAGTCCCAGTAATCAATAAGTGTCGCCACAGGGACCTCAAGCAGGGAAATTGCCGAAGACGTGGCTGCAATGAAAAGCAGAAAGAAGAAAACCGTTCCTAAGAGAGAACCAAAACCTATTTTTTGAAAAATAAGAGGCAGGGTTATAAAAGCAAGCTGCAAGCCTGAATCAGGATTCAGCCCATAAGAAAAGACTATAGGGAATATCACGAAGCCCCCCAGGACCGCTGCAATTGTATCAAACAGTGCGATCAGGGCTGCATTTTTTTCTATCTCAGAGAATGTCGAGGTGCCTTTTTTAGAAGTCTCTTCATGCATATAGCTGCCATAAGTAAGCATTATGCCAAGCCCAACGCCAAGTGAATAAAATGCCTGACCGAAAGCCTCAGTCCAGATAGAGGGCTCTGAAAGCTTCGAGAGGTCTGGAATAAGATAGAACTTGATCCCTTCCCTTGTACCAGACATTGTAAGAGCAGACGCCAGAAGGAGGAAAAGTACTGCAAATAAAAGAGGAACAAGCAGTCTTGAGACTTTTTCAATGCCGTGCCTTACGCCTGCTCTGATTACGGAAAATGCTATTCCTCCTGTAATAAAAAAGAAAAGCAATGGATAATAGGAGCCTGTGAACTGAGAGAAAGGTATTGGTTTGCTCATGAGAAACTGGAGGAAATATGCGAGCACCCAGCCTGTTATCACAAGATAGTAGCTCAATATCATACTTGAAACAAAGACAATGAACAGGCCCGCCCATTTGAATCTTTTTCTTATATTACTGAAGGCTGGTACTACCGAGCTCCCGAAGTGTTTCCCTATGGAAAACTCAAGAATCATCAGAGGTATGCCGAAAAAGGCTATCGCTATAAAATAAGGTATAAGGAAAGTTCCTCCTCCGTTTTTGCCTACCAGATACGAGAACCTGACAATAGTGCCCAAGCCTACGGCTGAGGCTATGCCAGCGATTACGAATCCGACTCTGGATGACCATTTTTCCCTTTGCATAAAGCCTGTTTTATCATTAACGGACTATTTTACAAACCCCAGTTGAGACTTAACGCCATACCGTAGTTCGATATCCCCTGGCCAGAAATCAAAAAATCTTCCTGATTTCTGACTCTTATTAGTTATAAGTTATGCAATGGATTTTAAGCTTTGCTAAGGCATCCAATTAGAGGGCTATTTCATTCGGCGATTAAGTTTACCAGCCCTTTAAAACCCAGGTCAAGAGTAAATAACATTTCAATATCAAGTCTTTCCATCAGCGCGATATTGGTGCAATCTGTAAAGCTTAGATGCTTATCATCAAATTGTTGATAGAGTTCCCATACCCTATCAAAATCTACAGGCTCAATGAAGCGGAAATTTATCGGTTTTGCCCGCGCAAACCTGCCTATGTCATGAGCAAATTACATATTGCGTTTAGGGGTTAAAATTCAACCAATGGACTGGATTAACAGGATTGACAGGACAGATTTTGTACGGTTTATCCTGTTAATCCAGTTATCACGTCAATTATCGGATAGGTTCCGGAAGACCGAAACGTTTAATAGCTAAAAACTTCCCGTATAACTTATGATAATCGAACTGACATTATTATTTTTATTAATCGTAGCCATAATTGCCGGATACTTTATTCTGAGAACTGCGGGGCGCTTGATTATAAATACTATACTGGGTCTTATCCTGCTTGTTGTCAGTAACTTTGTTTTTCATTTAAATATTGCCTATAGTATCCCCGTGATATTGATCTGCGCGCTCGGAGGTATACCGGGTGCGATCCTTGTAATATTGCTTCATGTGCTGGGCATAGCCTTTGTATAGCCGCAATATACCGCCTGACTTACTTAAAGGCTTATAACTTACAATCGGGATATCTCTTGCATATGTTTGAGGCATATGCGTCTATTTCTTAAGGTTACTTATAGTTGTTTTTAAAAACTAATATTGTGCTGGCGCACTACTATGGCGCCGCATAAAACGGGAACAGGTTGGTTCGCTTATAGGGGTATGATAACAGGCACATCGGAATGGGGCGTGTCGCAGGTGTCTGCAGGGTGAGGGCTGAGGCATCAAGTTACCAGTCCGGGGTGCCTTTGTTATCTGTCTTCAACATTGGAACGGGAGCTTTGTTCTTTATTGGGGGGAAGAACTGCGACAGGTGGGGGAGTTCCCGGTCAACCTGTTCCCATACTATATACCCATGTACCTGCAGGATAACTCAATCCAAAAAAGTAAATTGAGACCTTTATCCGGTCACAATTACTTTTCCATGCGGAATACTCGGATGGATAGTGCAAGAATATTCAAAGGTACCAGTATTATTAAATGTGTAGCTAAATGTTTGTCCTTGGTTTATAGGTCCTGAGTCGAAAACTCCGATTGTGCTTGTTATAGTATGCGGTGCACTATCCATGTTTGTCCAGGTCACGGTTTGTCCTTTCGAAATAGTGATGGTTACAGGATTAAATGCAAAGTTCTGTATTACTGCAGTGACTGCTGTTGCTGATGGAGTCGCTGTTGAAGTTGTTGTTATAGCCGCTAATGGAGTTGCTGTTGAAGTTGTTGTTATAGCCGCTGATGGAGTTGCTGTTGAAGTCGGCATCGGAGTCGGCGTTAGAGTCTCTAATGGAGCTGCTGTTGGCGTTGCACCGCTCTGTTGCTGAACCGTGGGTTGAGAACACCCGCTTATTAATACCACAGCTACTAATAACCCAATAAACAATATCTTTCTCATATAATTTCACCCCGTTTAAATAGTATAGAGCTAAGGATATATATCGTTTTCTGAGCTCATTTGATAGGTGGAATAGCTTTTCAAGTGGTATTTTCTTTTGTGCTGATCGTGGAAATGAGGTTCACGGCAACTAAGAACCAGGCTATAATTACCTTGTCCTTCCGTTCTTGCAGAATATCCCGCCAGGTTCCCACCTGCTAACCCGTATTCCTGCCAGACTGCGCAGCTACCGCAAATACAGGGCTGCGAAGGGTCAAGGTCATTGCATGTGGTGACACCATTAAAACAGTGTATCCTCGACGTTTTCAAGTCCCATCACCTTTTCCCAGATGGCTCATTTCGTCCCTGGAGCTTTTTTAATTTCTCACCACTCCTGTTTCTCATTTATAATCTCAGCTCCGGGAATTAAAAGCTTCCCATTGATAATTATTTACAGCTCTTGGCCGCTCAATAGTGCTAATCAACCTACATGCATATATACGATAAAAACATAGTAAAATATGGGAATTGGAGGTACGAACATGGCAAGATTTATTATAATGTCTACACTGACAGATGAGGGTGCCAGGACCCTCAAGAAAAACCCGGAAAGAGTGAGGGAGGTTAACTCTGAGCTTAAAGAAATGGGTATAAACGTGCTTGAACAGTATATCGTCCTGGGAAACTTTGATTTCTTGAACATCATTGAAGCGGATAATGACACCGCGGTCACAAAAGGTGTTGTTGAACTGTTATCCCGCGGTAGCATAAGGACAGCGACATACAGGGTAATACCTGTGAACGATTTCATAGAATCAATTAAATGAATGCAGCACAGGAATTGAAAAAATTCAGTAAGGAAGAGCTTGTCAGGAACAATGGCAAAAACGAGGCGCCGGCATTCTTCGCTGTGAGCGGGAAGGTTTATGATGTAACAAATAGTCCCCTCTGGGAAGACGGGGAACATGAATCTCTTCACGAGGCCGGCAAAGACCTGACACAGGAGCTTGAGTTAGCTCCTCATGGGGCGGATGTGATCGAGAGATATCAGGTAGTTGGAACGCTAAGTGAAGGCTGACCCGCCTTCAAAAACATTTTCAGCGCAAAACTGTGCCATTATATCGCTGATACACGTTTACGAGTTTCCCGCGTTGTTAAAGCACTCCTCTGAAGTAATGACCTTTTGTGTACCCGTCGGGCTCATTGCATTCCTTATCAGACCGTTTTCCGCCAATACTGCTATCTATGGCCTCCCTGTACATCCCTGTAATTTTCCTCGTCTTTTCCTTATCATACGTTTTGGCCTCTATCCGCAGGCAATCAACACCCGTTTTGATGAGTTCGGGCACATATTCGAGCATACACAGCTCACGGGAATTCATGATATAGGTTCGCCCATGCGAATCTGTCCTGACGGGGAAAACAAAGCCTTTCTCATCTTTCAGGCAGATATGGTATGTCCTGTTCCCGGGAAAGAGACCACCAATAAGACCATGCTCGGAAACCATCAGCGGGAAAAGACCGTGCACGATGCACTCAGTTGAACCGAACCGGGTCAGGTTCTTTATTTCATTCAGTGTAAGCTCGGGGGACAGTGTTATTCTCTGACCGTAGTTCAAAAGATATTCCATCGTGATCTTATTGAAAACGTTGAACGGATAATCAAATATTACCGGCACACCAGACCTGTGAAGAGAATATAGGACCCCCAGATTTGCAACAAGAAAACCATCGGCAGCTAAATCCGTTCTCAGGTTTTTGACCTCTTTTACGATTCGCGCCGTGCTGATGAACACACTTACACCCTTTCCCTTACCATATTCAATCGCGTATCTCAAATCATCCGTATCAATCTTACCTCCGAAGTTTTCTCCTCCGATATATACGGCATCAGCGCCGCTATCAACAGCGGCCTCAAGACATTCGATAGAACCTGCATTTACAGATAGGACCGGTTCGATATCCGGCTTTCTTTCTCCGGGGGTTATTCCGTGGATATTTAGCATGCTGCACTGGCGTTTCCATTTCTGCGCGCGCAGTCCCTCAAGCAGGCTGACAGCTTCCCTGCGGAGGGAATTAAGTCCGGAGACCGGAATGAAGATGTTATCATCGATCTCAAACCTGATTTCCTGCGCTTCAAAAATAGTATTCCCGAGCTTTTTTAACTGTTCTGTTATCGAGTTTTTGGATATTGGCTTGACTTCTGCCCTGCTTACTTTTGCTCCCCGGACTGTGATATCGTTTTCCCCGTCGCTGATGCGAAGCTCAACGGCCTCATTAATGCGGGCTTTGATCAACATCCTGACCGGGATTTTCCTGGCATTCCCGGCTTCCAGCGAGGCCATAAGCTCTGCATCATAAGTCTTGAAAACAACATCGTCCGCTGCGACCTCGGTATCAAGGTATATCCTGACCGTGGAACCAGGACTTGCCGCCGCCACTCTTTGATTGTTGACATACATGCCCTTGACGATAACTCCCGTATCCTGTTCCCCTATGCCGATGCCGTCCCCGGTCCTCAGCGGAGCTTTCAGGTATATTGATACAAGTTTCTTCCGTGCCTCATAATCAAGAACCCTGCCAAGCTCTGTACCGATATTATGAGGGTACTTGCGGCTCATCAGTTCGCAGCCCGGGTTCCCGAAAAAGTATCCAGTGGTGAATTCCCGGTTAAAAAGCTGGCGCAGTGTATGTTTTTCGCTTTCAGTTACCCTGAATTTCCCGGGCGCTTCAAAAAACCTGTCGATGAGCTTTCGATAAACTCTAACGACCCCGGCCACGTATTCAGGGCGCTTCATACGCCCTTCTATCTTGAAAGAATCTACCCCGGCCTTTACAAGAGCGCCAATATGCTCACTCATATTGAGGTCTTTCGGGCTGAGAAGATAGCCCTCGACATCGTTTATCCGGTATTTCTTCCTGCACGGCTGGGCGCAGTATCCGCGATTGCCGCTCCTGCCGCCTATCATGCTGCTGAGGAGGCATTGCCCTGAGTAGGAAAAGCATAAAGCCCCGTGGATAAAGGTCTCGATTTCCATAGCAGTTTCAGATTTTATCTTTTGTATTTCATCCAGAGAAAGTTCGCGGGCAAGTACCACGCGCTTCACGCCCATCTCCTGCAAAAACTTTACCCCTTCTGCGTTGTGAATGGTCATCTGGGTGCTGGCGTGGATCGGAAGCACAGGAAGCTGCTCCCGAAGCAGCCGAAGGATGCCGAGGTCCTGTACGATGACCGCATCTGCACCTGCATTGCAGAGGAACCGAAGATAATCGGTGGCTTCTTCAAGCTCGGAATCCTTGATGAGGGTGTTCACGGTTACGTATGCCTTAATCCCCATTTTATGTGCATGATCGATCGCCCACTCAAGTTCTTCGCGGTTGAAATTTGAAGTGTATTGCCGGGCATTGAAAGCGCTCCCGCCGAAATACACAGCGTCGGCTCCGTTCTCGATTGCTGCGATGAGGGATTCTTTGCTGCCGACTGGAGCCAATAGTTCGGGGACGCGCATGTGGAGTTATAATAATGTGTGGGGTTTAAAAAGGTACTTGCAGTATGAGTCGCGAGCTAAACGTATATGCACAATATGAGATAGTAAATGTTATACGCAATTATACCGATTTATAAAAAGGTGGTAACAGCTATGCAAGATAAATATGCTGGAGATATTGGAGATTTTGGAAAATATATATTATTGAATAAAATTTATGAAAAATCAGATGGAAAGATTAAACTGGGAATTAATTGGTTTTATGTAAAAGATGATAGAACTAATGGATATCTTAAAGATGAGAGATATAAGAAATGTTTTCAAGATTTTCAAAAATTAGATGATTTGAAAAAAATAGTTAGCGACGGAAGGAGTATAAAAAGAATTGAAGAGACAGGAATACTCCCAAAAACGACAATCTTTTATTCAGAGCCAATACCATCTTCTTCAAAAAGAGAATGCTGGTTTGAAAATTCGCTAAAAATACTCGAAAATGCTGACATTATTTTTCTTGATCCAGACAATGGTATTCGGACAAATAAAGTTGAAAGAAAACCGAAAGCTGCTGCTAAATATGTTTTCATAGATGAAATTGAAAAATATTACGAATTTGGAAAATCTTTAATAATTTATAACCATTTTGATAGGAAACCTAAAGAATACAATAAAAAGATTAATGAAATTAAAAATAATATTAACCAAGAAATTGAAATTAAAGTTTTAAGATTTAAAAAGGTCTCTGTAAGAGATTTTATTTTTCTGATACAAAAACCACATCAGAATTTGCTCGATCGAACTATAAACAATCTTTTAAACAAACCATATGATTTTTTGTTTGAAAAAGTTAAAGGATTACCATGAAAAAGAAATTCACTCAAGTGTATCAATTCAAGATTACCCTGGAAGGCATCAGACCACCCATCTGGCGCCGCATACAGGTTCCTGAAACATATACATTCTGGGATTTACATGTCGCAATTCAGGATGCAATGGGTTGGTCGGATTGTCATCTTCATGAGTTTGAAATTCTTAATCCATCGACAGGTTTAAAAGTGAATATAGGACTCCCTGGTGATGAACTGGATAGAAAAATTCTCATAGACTGGAACCAAAAAATTGCAGACTATTTTACCATGGAAAATCCATTGGCGAGTTATGCATACGATTTCGGTGATAACTGGGAACACAAAATACAGTTGGAAAAGATACTGCCCAGAGAACAAAATGTAAATTATCCTGTATGCATCAAAGGAAAGAGAGCCTGTCCGCCTGAAGATTGCGGAGGAATCGGCGGATACTATGACCTTCTTGAAATCATAAGCGATCCAGAAAATGAGGAGTATGAAGAGATGATGGAATGGGTCGGCGGCAAATTTGATCCGGAACATTTTGATGTAAAAGAGGTTAGTTTTGACGACCCGGATAAACGTCGAAAAATGGCGTTTGAGTAAAATATGAATGTTTAAAAAGATACGTGCGACTATACACGCCAGGGAAAATTATAAGTTGCTTTGGTTTCAAACGTTAAAGAGTTAAGGGGGTAATAATATGGAAAACTCTGAGCTACATATGCAGAATGAGTATCTACATACTACAAAGGAGTGGTTAAAATGGCTTTAAGTTTAGAGGGCAAAGTTGCTCTTGTAACAGGTGGCGGTTCGGGAATCGGCAGGGCCACAGCCCTGGTATTTGCTGGGGAAGGGGCAAAAGTTGTGGTGGCTGATGTCCTGACAGAAGGTGGGGAGGGAACAGTTCAGAGGATCAGGGATGCGGGAGGCAAGGCTATCTTCGTTAAAACCGATGTATCAAAAGCTGCAGAGGCCATGGCGCTGATTGAGAATGTGGTCAGCACCTACGGCAGGCTTGATTGCGCATTCAACAATGCCGGCATTGAGGGAATCATGGCTCCGACCGCAGACTGCACCGAGGAGAATTGGGACCGCATTATCGCTATCAACCTCAAAGGCGTGTGGCTGTGCATGAAGTATGAGATTCCTGAAATGCTCAAGCAGGGTAGCGGAGCCATAGTCAACACAGCCTCAATTGCAGGATTGGTCGGTTTCCAGGGCTCGCCAGCATATTGCGCATCCAAGGGTGGCATTATACAGCTTACAAAAACAGCGGCGCTGGAATATGCTACAAAAGGGATCCGTATTAATGCCGTGTGCCCGGGCATTATCCGCACACCGATGGTAGAACGGGTAACCGGCGGCAAACCTGAGCTTGAGGCGCAGTTCACAGCACTTGAGCCTGTTGGACGTATGGGTGCGCCAGAAGAAGTGGCTGAAGCCGTGCTGTGGTTATGCTCGGATGCGGCATCTTTCGTTACAGGTCACCCGCTGGTAGTGGACGGCGGCTTTGTCGCACAGTAGCGGCAACGGGTGAAGGCTTATTCATTTTTTAATCCCTTCCAACCTTTTCCTCATCACTTCTTTCAACCTTCCCATATCCCCCTTTTTCGCGCTCACAGGCACTATCGAATCAAGCCACTGCCTCCACGGCGGCATCATGCCCAGGCGCTCCGCAATGCCGTCAAGCGTTTTATCCTCATCATCGACCTTATCCATCTTATTTGCAGCCACGATCACACCGATATCCAGCTCATGCAGGAACTCGAAAAGCTCGACCTCCACAGGCGTTTCGTCCCTTCCAGCCCACCTGTCCACGATATCGGCGAACGAGGATGCGTTCACGACCATCACGGCAAGTACGATATTCCCGGTATTGTCCTCAATGTAATGAACGATATTATCCTTGATAGCCTCTATACTTTCTTCGCTTACCCCGCTCATGAACCCGAAGCCCGGCATATCTGTTATCTGCATATCCTGATAATCAATATGTCGCGGCTTTCTCGTCACGCCGGGGCGTTTGCCCGCAGGGAGCTTTTTCCCGGTGAGCGCGGTTATAAGGGTAGACTTGCCTACATTTGAGCGTCCCACGAATACTATCTCTTTCATAAAGTGATTCCTTACTTTAATCCACGTATGGCGGAGCCATACGTGTGTGCGGTGTAAACCGACGCAACAGTTTTCATTGGCCTAAAGCATCATCGAAGTCATATAAAAATGCTTCCAGTTGCTTTCTCGGGATACGCGCACCACCTGCAAAGTGGTGTCCTCCGCCAGTCCCGCCGTGCGATACCGCCACACTGCGCAGTATTGTATTTAGATCTACCTCGCAACCCCTTGGACGGATGCTCATATCGTAAACGTGCTTATGCGGCCTGTACTCGCAGGATACCCCTACACAACAGTTCCCGTACGATGCAGCGTATATAGCGGCTTTTGACATGTATCCGTTTATATCGACAACATAAGCAAGGTTCCTTAACCTCACCACCTTTTCCCGGACAAGTCCCATGATGTGCTCTTCTTTTTTTGATGCAATAATGGCTGAATCAAGAAGCCCTACTATCTCAGGCGGCGGTATATCCTCGGAGAGCGCGTTTAATATCTGCCTTTTATAATCGTAGTTCCTTCCTGCCTCGATTATCCCCTGGACAAGTGTGCCCGCAAAAAAGTAGAGCGTCCTCTTATCCCAGTCGCGTTCCCATTTCTGTATCAGGGGGGTTTCTGCAAACTCCCCGATTGCACCGTATATAGCCACGCGCCTCATGTCACGGTTCAATTTTCTTGAAAAAAGGGTATATGCCATCTCTGCGGTTGAGCATTCATCGTGGTAGAACCAGTCAGCCGAATATTTCCTCACAGGCAGAGGGTGATGGTCTATATAGAAAATATCTGATACCTCTGCAAGCTCATTTAATTTTTGTTCAAGCTCAGGATAAGTCCTTTCATCTATAGCGATATCGCATATAACAATGTTATCATATGGTCCTGTAAGGCCATTCAAGTCCCCCAGCAGGCTGACAGGGCTTGTAAAAAATACATCCGGCCGGTCGTCAAGAGCTCTTTTAACTATTGCTCCTGAGCACACTCCATCGCAATCCCCATGGGTCAGGACGATGGAACTCATCTTCGCCTGTAAACAGCCGCGATAATCAATATTGAGGTTGCCATTATAACATCGAAACCCGGCGTTATCGGGGTAGGCGTGATTTCAGGCGCATTTTCCGTTTGTGGGGCCTGGGTCGTTTGCTTCACAGCAGTCCCGGCAGGAGTTGCAACAGTAGGAAGCGGAGGAGGTACTTTGCTCGGGTCGATAACCATTATAACAGGTGTTTCTGAGCTTTTTACCGCTCGCCCGGCGCCTCTCCATTGGACATCAGTATAAGTGGCAGTAGCAGCAGGCAATGAGATGTTCCCATCGGTATCCATCCTGATAGTATAGCTGAATCCCAGCGGCTTGTTATATTCTAAATACGTAGAAGCAAGGGATGTCGGGCCGCTTACAAGGCTTGCCCCGGCTGGCAACATGTCCTTAACTTCAGCAGTTGTACCTATATTCCCTGTGTTACTGATGCTCACAGTGATAGTTACGTCTTCTGTAATGTTTACCTTGGCTTTATTAATCGTTTTGTTCAGAACAATCTTTGGTCCGTTCACAATGACATTTGTAGTCTGGGAGGAAATGCTGGATGTTATATTAGTATACATGAACTGGACTGTGGCTGCCGGGATAGTAAAACCGGTTGGGCTTGCCGAAAGAGGTTGAACTGGATAGCTTGTACTCCATTCCTGCCCCGGCTTGAGCAGAGGGGGATTCCATTGCAGGGAGTCGTTTGTTTTTAACTCGAAATTTTCATTCATGCTATCATTGACATGGATATTGTACACGTCATATGTCCCGCCGTTACCCACTGTGATCTTCACATACGCCGTATCCTTGAGATAGATATTATTTTTTATAGACTTGCTTATAGTAACTCTTGGCGGATCCATGGGCTTTGGCGAAACCGCCAAAGATAAGTTGCCAGGTGACCTGTATTCGATATCCTTGACATCATATCCTGTTGCATCCGCGTTCAGGGTGTATAGTTTCTGGCTAACCAGCTTAGGTACGGAAATTACGACGCTGTAGCTCTGGCTTGCTCCTTTGTCTATACTCAGATAGTTATTATGAAGCAACTCAGTCCTGCCATCTTCAAGATTCAAATCGCCGATATTAAGGTTGACATCCACATTCTTTATAACCGCCCCCCCGGTGTTTTTTATTGTGACTGTTGCTATCATGACCCTGTCATCGGAAGAAGTATATGCCGACTTATCGGTAGTGACCGTAACTGCAAGTGTGGGTTTGGCCCTGAGCTCGATTGCTATTTTCGCCCAGGGGTTATAGAACTGGTAAATCCATTCCTTGGCATTCCCTGCCATAAAACCAGTAGCGTATACCTTCACTTCATAATCGGGATCGATATAAGGCTCGCTTGCCGGGGTCATTATGATCTCTTTGATAAGAACGCCTTTTTTATAAACCTCAAGATAAACCATGGGATCAACATTGTCCTCAGGCAGCCAGTTCCCATAAACATCCTGCCTCCCCTGCACGGCGCCAGGGAATTGTACCGCTTTGACATTATAATCCCCGTTGCTAATGTTATCGCCTTTATAAAGGAGGTTGGTCACCGCAGGCGACCATTCAATGTCGCTTGGGACAAACGCCACCGCTAACGGAATGCTTACCAGCCATATTGCTATGACTAAAGCGCCTAAGTACAGTCTCATCTCTGATTAAATAATAACTTCTTGACTAATATATTTTTCCTAGGTTTTATCCATGCTGTAATAATACTCCCCTTCAGCCTTCTGGGTGCGGTCAAGGCGCGAATCCAGCTTATTGACCCGCGGCCTTTTTGTCTCTTCATCCCGCCTGAACGTGATCCCGATGTTCTTAAGGAACCTGTTCATGCCTTCCCGCATGTTAAAAGGACCGTGGACTTCGCCCCTCACCATAGGCTGCCCCTCAAAGACGAGGAGCCTGTCGCTCAGCATATCTATCATGTATATGTCGTGGTCTACGACCATTGCAGTTACCTTGTTGTTCTCGGCAAACCGCCTGATGACTTTTGTAGCCATTACCCTCTGTTCCACATCAAGATGCGCCGACGGCTCATCAAGAAGATACAGGTCAGCGGTACGGGACAGGCATGCCGCTATCGCTACCCGTTGCAGTTCTCCGCCGCTCAGATCGTTCACAGGCTGGTTAAGGAGCCGCTCAAGTTGAAGCGGTCTCAGTATTTCGGTCTGGTAATAGCTTGTATCGAACTGTTTGGTTATGGAACGGAGAAAATCGCCGGCGGCAACAGGCTCTTCTGCTTTGATGTACTGGGGTTTGTAGGAAACCTTGATGTTCATTTCGAGCTTTCCCTCGGTGGGCTCTATCTCTCCGGCCAGTATCTTGACGAACGTTGATTTGCCTATGCCGTTCGGACCTACGATCCCTGTTACCTCGCCTTTCCTTATCTCACCGCCCAGAGCCACAAGTTCAAACCCTTCCTCGTATTTTTTCGTAAAGCGTCCGAACTTTAAAAGAGAGGATATTTCCTTTGTGACCTGCGGCGCATGCACTTCGAACTCGATGGCTTCTGTTCGTATCCTTACATTCTCTTCTCTGAGGTAACCCTTGAGGTATTCGTTTATCCCCACCCTGACACCTTTGGGATGGGTTATGACGCCGAAACCTCCCGGCGTACCGTAGGCTATATGAACAACATCTGCGAGTAAATCAAGTATCGCAAGGTCGTGTTCCACTACCATCACGGCTTTTTTCTCGGCAAGTTCCCGGATAAGTTGCGCGGCTTTGATCCTCTGGTAAATATCAAGATAAGGGCTTATCTCATCAATGAAGTAAAAATCCGCGTCCTTTGCGATGCAGGCTGCAAGAGCCACCCTCTGGAGTTCGCCGCCGCTCAGTTCCTCTATCCTGCGGTCTGCGATATTGGCGATATCGAGTTTGGATAACAGTTCTTTGAGAATACCCCGCTCGTCCGTTTTCGATAAAAGGTCCCAGGCTTTCCCTTTGAATTTCCTGGGAATCATATCCACATACTGCGGCTTATGTGATGTCTTTATTTTCCCTTTTGATACCCCTTCAAGATAATCATGGAGAGCCGTGCCTGCGTAGTGTTTGAGGATTTCCTCCCAGCTAATCTTTCCTTTTCCGAGGTTGGGTTTAAGCGTTCCTGAAAGTATGTTTATTGCTGTGCTTTTCCCTATGCCGTTCGGTCCAAGGATGCCTGTTACTTTCCCCACCGTGGGAACCGGGAGACCGTACAGCGCAAACCCGTTCCTGCCGTAGCGGTGCGTGGGCTCTTCAAGCTTTTCAGGAAGCCCGATTATCATTATGGATTCAAAGGGGCAGCGCTTGACGCAGATGCCGCATCCGACGCACAGTTCTTCTGAGATGATGGGTTTGCCATCTTCACCCACAATTATGGTCTCATCCCCGGTGCGCACGCGGGGGCAGAATTTGATGCACTGGAAATTGCACATCTTGGGCTGGCACCTGTCACGGTCTAATACTGCAAGTCTCATAAGTCACCCCGCATCCTTAATTCAATAAAAGTGTCCAGAAGACAAGCATATAGATGATTGTCAAAAATTCAACATACAGCCAGTCCTTTGCTTGAAATTCCTTTATTCTGACGTCGATCATAGGATATAGAAGTCGCTGGATGTAGTATGAAACAAGGATGACCAGCAGGAAAACCAGGTACCACGGTTTCCCGGCGATCTTATCCGCTGCCTGTACGAACAGCAACGCAAAGGCTGCACCTATGAATGCAGGCACTGCGGTCTTTTTGATGCCTTCTATAAGCAATCTTTTCCGCTCATCAGGCGTCAATATCTTAGCGACTGCTTCGGCTTCTTTCTTCTCTTCCTTTTTATCTTTCACAGTAACACTCACTCTTCCCTGTATATCATCGTTCCGATACCCTCATCCGTGAAAAGCTCAAGCAGCAGCGAGTGGGGTGCGCTTCCGTCGATAATATGGACCTGGCCGACCCCGCCTTTAACAGCAGCTGCGCTTGCGGTCACTTTGGGTATCATGCCGCCGCTTATGGTTTTGTTCTCTATGAGCATATCAATATCATCAATAGCGATCCTGGAAATCCGTGATTCGTGGTTTTTAGGGTCTTTCAGGACGCCGGGCACATCTGTAAGCGAAATCAATTTTTTGGCATTCAGCGCAGCGGCTATATCTCCTGCCACGGTGTCGGCATTCACATTCAGGTCGTTGCCCTTATCATCTGTTGCGATGGGTGATATGACAGGAATGTATCCTTTATCCGTAAGGATCTGCAATAATTCCGGGTTTATTACCTCGGCCTCACCGACCCAGCCAAGATCGACCTCTTTCTCGACGCCGCCTACTGTTACGCGCCTGGGAGCAAGCTTTCTTGCCACGATGAGCCTGCTATCGCTGCCGGAGAGACCGACGCCTTTCCCGCCGTGCTTGCTGATCAGCGAGACTATCTTGCTGTTGACGTTACCAACGAGCACCATCCGGGCGATCTCAAGCGTTTCGTCATCTGTAACGCGAAGCCCTGCAACGAACTCAGCTTTCTTTCCCATGCGCTCCATTTTTTCCGTGATCTCAGGACCGCCTCCGTGCACTATCACAGGGCGGATGCCCACGAATTTGAGCAATACGATATCCTGCACTATCCCGTCCATTATGACAGGGTCTACGATTGCATGGCCTCCCATTTTGACTACCATGATGGAGTCGTAGAACTCGCGGATGTACGGGAGGGCTTCAATGAGGATATTTTCACGCTTGAGCATCAGGGGGCTAAAATGGGGGTGGCGGGTATTAAAACTTATTATTAATTATTCTGCTGGATATCATTGGGATGCTTCGACTTAAGTAGAATGATATAGAATCATACCCGGGGCTCTCCTGAAGAATTCCAGTTAGATTTATATACAATGCGATTGTTTTGGGGAATTGATGGGCAGGTAAATAACTTTTTTAATACACTAACCCCCACTCCCCAACCTGCTCATCGAAATTTATTTTAACCATTGCATTAACCAAAACTCTTTTATAGGATTAAGTATAAAACATTCATAG
>CABMIB010000043.1 GCA_902386135.1 uncultured archaeon | reverse complement strand
ATGTATCATGGTTGGAAGACAGCTCTTCACATTCAGGTTATTCCTATAATCTGAGCCGACGCCAAATTTTGACCATGAATTATCATTGTGATAAATAGTAGTTGCGTTTTAACAACACAACATTCCTGTTACCACACAGGAAGCTCTATATTAGTAATTTGTCGTATATAACTCTTTCCCTCGTGTATGTTTTTTGATACACGAGATCATTTAATATTTTTTAAAAAAACCAGAATATTTTCCGGTTTTCTTAAGTTTCATATGACCGTTCAACACGGTCATCGAGCTTCCCTCACTACCACACATTGGTATATATAAGTTGCGGGTGCAAAATCAAACAGCGTTAAAATTTTTTTATAGCCAGGGCTTTATGATTAATAATTAAAAAACACTTTAAGGTCAATAATAAAAAAAAACTTTAGATTGATAACAAAAAAAGAAGAATGTCGGTACTCAGCCGAACAACGCGCCGAGCCCTTCCATTCCACTTTCTTCAGACTTCTCTTTATCCTTCTCTTTTGCTTTTTCTTCCTTCTTCGGCGCCTCTGCCGCTGCTGCTGGGGCTGCTGGTGCTGCCTGAGCCGGGGCTGCAAATGCTGCTTTTGAGATAGCCTCTTCTATATTGACGCCCTCAAGAGCCGAGACAAGGGCTTTTGCCCTTACAGAATCTACTTCCATTCCTGCTGCTTTTATTACAGCAGCAATTCCATCCTCTGTAACTTTCTTTCCTGCGCTGTGTAATAAGAGCGCTGCATATACATATTCCATTTTAATCACCTTTTAAATGAACTTAACCGAACAATGAGCCAAGACCTGATGCAATATCAGATTCCTTGGGTTCTTCCTTTTTCTTCTCTTCCTTAACTTCCTTTGGAGCGGCTGCTGCCTCCGGTTTCTTTTCTTCCTTTGGCGAAGCTGCGAGCTTTTCTTTTAACTTACCGCTGATGGCGTTTGCATCCTTCTGTGATGCGATCTTTGCAAGAGATAACATCTGCACATTGGCTTTGGCAAGCAACACATCCATGATATCCGGCATTATTATTTCAGCATTTACAGCAAGGTTCCTCGATTCAGACGCTGCTTTAGCAAGCAGGGTACCGATTGTTGCTTTTGCCGGGTATGCCGTATTAATGGATAGATTAAATGCCTTCTGTACCGCCCGTGTTATATCGCCTATGTATTGTGTTTCATCAATCACCAGCAATTTGGATTCATATATTGTGCCGTTCTCATAGACCGCCCGCAGGTCCAGTCCCAGATCCACAGGGTGGATCTCAAGACGGGCAAGTATAGATGCAAGTTTTGCATCCACCACATCGCCTTTTTTGGCTACGGTCTTTGTTTCCCGGATTACGACCTTTCCGCCTTCTATGCCGGCGGGAATCCCTGAACCTTGCAGTTCTCCCACGATTGGTCCCGGCGGGAAGGAGGTAGGACCTTTCTGGACAACGATATCTTTTGGCGCTATGCCCCCGGGTTTTATGGGCGCCGCTGTCCTGCCTTTCTCTAGTATCTTATAGAGCTTAAAGGGGTTCTCATTAGTGAATAACAAAGCGGTCTGATCCTCTACATACTTGCTAATTTGTTTAACCTGGTCGGGCGAATCATCCAGCGCGCGGAAAATGAGGTTATTCCTGCTCATCTTGACGTTTGCCATGCCGCGCAGATTCTTGCGCATCAATTGAAGCTGGCTTGACGGGATTCCCTGAACCCCTACAATGCCAATAGAAGAATAAGCACCGATTAATTTTTTAATATCCTCTATTTCATCTTTTTTCCACTGGGGAATATGAATACTGTGATGTCTGACCTCTGATTCCATTTAAATCACCCTCACAGACGGTCCCATGGTAGTCTTGACATATACAGACTTCACATTGTATAAACCGCGTTCGTATCTGTGTTCGATGCGGTTTACTATGGTCTCTATGTTCTCTGCTATTTTAACAGCATCCATTTCTTTTCTTCCGATAGAAATGTGGAACGTCATCTTATCCTTGGACCTTACTTTTATCGAGTTCCTTGATTTGGTTATTATCTGGACAATATCCTTATCAGGTGTCAGAGGTATGGGCATCTTCCCTCTCGGGCCGAGCACCTGACCGAGTGTTTTACCGATCAGAGGCATATACGCAGCCTCGGCTATAAAGAAATTGACTTCTTCAGCGAGCGTTTTAGTTCTTGCCTTATCCTCACCGAGTACGTTAATTTCATCGGGATCAAAAACATAGTCAGCCCCTGCGCCTTTTGCTCTCTGCGCAGTTTCACCTTTTGCGAATACCGCAATCTTGATAGGCTTTCCAACGCCGTTAGGCAGGATTATTTCTTCATCTATCCTGTTCTGCGGCTGGTTCATATCGAGGTTTTTAAGATTTATCGCCAGATCTATACTTTCTGAGAATTTACGCTGCGGCGACTTCTCCAGTGCCTGTTTTACAGCAGTTAATACTTGTTCTTGTTCCAATAAGATTCCTCCCGTAGTAGTCGACTGTATGTCTCCTACGGTGATAGGGGGTACTCTTTTCGACTATATAGTACTTTAAACTATCGGTCAGTATCACTGTCAGAATAATCCTGCAAAATGATAAAAATTATTCCAGATATCCAAAAAGGTATTTATATAACTGCTACCATACTTTGTATCAGGAGATAAAAGGAGTTGGTATTATATGATTGGGACACAAGAACTTATACTAATCTTTGCCGTTATTCTTCTGTCGTTCGGAGCCAGAAGACAGCCGGAATTCGCACACAGCCCGGGCAAATCCGCAGGATAGTTCGGGTTTGGACTCATTTAATCGACTAAAATTAATAGCAAGATCAATGTATATTTTGTTGATTCAGAGAATATTAAAGGATGGGAATAAGCATTTGAAATATAAATATTTGGGGAGACATGTACCGTGGTAAAGAAAAGAAGCAGATGGGAACTCATTTACGATGTGTTAAAAGTAACGTATGAAGAGAAAAAGTCTAAGAAGACACGAATCATGCAGAGGGCATACCTTGACTGGAGAAACTTCCAAAAATATTTTGAACTACTGATAGATAAAGGTTTTATAGCAAAGTGCAACAGCATTCCTGATAACTACGAAATTACAGAAAAAGGGATGAAATTGCTGGAACGATTGAGGAAGGTAGATGAAATAAGGATTGTGGGCGAGATGCTTGGATAATATGATACCAACACCTGGTCAACAATTTAATATAGCTTACATCTAAAAATTGTATGCCACTTGCATATGTTAAAGCATATGCAACTAATTCATAGGGCTATTTATTTTCGGGATTCTTAAAGGTAATTATGGTGACTCGCCTGTATTCCGGCAGCACCTCATAATAAAAGTGGGAGTAGGCAGGTTTGCTTATATCAGGTATGGTATCAGGCATATCGGAATAGGGAATTTGTCCCTGGGGTCTGCATGGTGCTGACAGTTCCGGTCAGGCAACAAGAATCCCCTTCCATCCGGTATGCCTTTACCATCTTGCCTTTAACAACCGATATGGGATATGATATACGCCAGTATCAATAACAGCCGGTCTTGGGCATGTCAATTATCCCTATCCGGTGGACGGGGGCTTTGCTCTTTCGGGGAGGAAGAGCCGTAGTGGGGTGGTCCCCGGCATGCCTATCCCATTTCCAAATATACAGCCGTTCGCCTCGCGAATACACAGGATGTCTTTTAACAGTATCCTAAAGGTTGGAGGCTTTTCTTTCCTCCTTAGCCTTCAACCTTGGACTAATTTATGAAAAGTTAAATAGATACAAGGAACAATCCTGTATTTAGCTCTTCTATCTTGAATTTCACATCAAGGAACTGCTCGGTCACCCATATATTTGTCTTTGCATGTGGAGTTAAAACCCTTGTTGTAAAAGAGCCGCCGCGGGCCAGCGCCAGATACGGTATTAACTGGTCCGCTAAATATACGTCCACTCCGGCGCCTGGTTTTAACTCCCGGAGTATTGAGACTGCCGCAGTACTACCTACTTTCTCTGCCCTCAATCCCGGCTTACCAAGGGAGCTTCCTCCTGCAGTACCGCACCATAATGTAATACCGCTCCCTGTTGATGTTTCATATTTTATTTCAAGTGGGATACTTGTGTTATATCCCTCCTCGCGCAGTATTTTTTCGGCACTGGAAGCCTGTTTTTGCGCTACATGAGCCGGAAGACCCGAAGAGTGGGATATCCCCTCGACGATGTTGCAATGGTTCTTGTCAAAGCTTGTTTTTCTCAATGTTGAAGGGCTGATGATCGCCTCGACACAACCTCCCCCGCGCGGATAATATCCTCTGCGCACCAGGCGGAGCTCGCATTCGTATCCCATCCGTGAAAGCGCCCCGAGAGTGACGTACCTGAGGTAATCAATGGGTGGCGACCAGGCGACATCAGTTCCGCCCGTGATCGTTAACTTCACAGGCGTTGGGGCGTGCATGGCTGCGGGCATCAGGCACTGGAGAAGAAGGGTTATGCTGCCCGCTGTACCAATATCGATATCGTATGTCCGGCCTTTTATTTTCGCGGGCTTAAAACTCAGGTGAGTGGAATGAAGTGAGCAACCCTCGACCTCTGCATCGCAAATGGACGAGACGGTCTCTATGGCTTTCACATGCTGGGCAGCAAGCCCGGGTTTCGGTCTCATCTTCCTGATATTATGGATCTCAACTGGTTTTCCTGTAACTGCTGAAAGCGCTACCGCTGTTCTTAATATCTGACCGCCGCCTTCGCCATAAGACCCATCCAGCCTCATAGGATTTTAATTATCTGTTAAAAGATTAAAGTTAACGAGCGGGTCGGGGAGTGGGAGTGGGGGTTAGTTAAAAAAGTCGTACCTACCCGCTCGTTAGAATATCATTATAATGATTATAATATATATAGTTTCCCCTCGGTTAATTTTGCTCATAAAATTAGATAAATAAATATATTCATATTTGCATGTTTTGTTGGACGTAGTAGCTTCAACCGTTAGCGCTTTTGGTAAACTGTTCCGAAAAATCGTTCTTGCTTGTAGGCGCACATTTGCTTTTGCGTGCTCCCTTTAAGGCAGGGGGGCAGTCCTCATGATTGTTTTGATGGCTCCGTCTTGGCTCATATACAATAATTGACCATCAGTGTATGAAGATGTATTTGCGTAAATAGGCGAAAAACAATATAAAATAATGTATGAAAACCGACAGTAAAAGAAACTATGATTTTGACAGGCATGATCCACATAGTTTTGTAGTGAAAATAAACCCCTTCTTTTTGATGCAATCGTGACAAACTTTTGTACCACATCTCTCACAGATAATCGCTTGATCAATCAAGATTTTCTTTTGGCACTCAGGACAGTAGATAAACTCGCCCCATTTCTTGCCAGATGCTCCGAGAATAACATTCTCGTAGTGTCTTCTTTCTGATTCAACTATTTCGATATGCCACACAGGTACTTGGACAAAACCGCTTTTTATGAACCTGATGATGTTTGGGTATGGGACAAATATTTTATCATAAGACCTGCGTTTAGTTTGTTGTGTGTAGTGTTTGGTATTTTCCTTTATGATGTGTTCCTTAACCAGTTCTCCTGCTTCTCGAAAGTCACGAATGATTGGTTGATGAATTGTCAAACCGTATTTGTTCTCAGTCTTTAGAACATAGGTTTTTATGACATGGTGGTTAATCTCTGAGCCTAATAGATTATCGTTGATTATCTGACGAGTTAAAGCATCCAACACTACGAAACCACTGTTTTCAAACAGAACTGGAGGAGATTTTCCCACCGATGTTCTAAAGCTGAATTCAAAGAAATAATAAGGGTGATAGACGAGTTCCTTCCCTTTGATATCAGGATTATCCATATCTTCAAAGTTGATGGACAGCGGCAATGATTCTCTTATTGAATAGGAACTCCCAGAAGATAGCTCTTCTTTTGACATTCTTTTTCCATCAAAAGTCATCCATAAGTTCATGAAGTCATTTCTTATCTTTTGTACTTCCTCGTTTGTTTCAGCTATGTTTAGATTTTCAACGTTGCAATTCAACCCACTGTAAGTAAGGTTTGCTGACCCTGAGAACCCATATTTGTTGTCTATGATGTACATTTTAGCGTGAATAAAAGCAACCTTCTCTTTGTCTAAAACCATCAATCTGAGGTTTGTATTCTCAGAAGCTTTGAGAATCTCGAGGGAATCAATGTTAAAATCAACATTACTCGTAATAATCCTAACTTCGATTCCTTTTTGGGATAACGATGCGAGTCGCTTTGCATAATCCTTTCCTAGCCAAGGACTTATGATCCAAACAGATTCTCTTGCATTCCATAAAACTGGTTCTATCTGAGAGCCTGCATTGGAATCGCAATAGGTTTTCATGTTTATCTAATTTCTTATATATAACTGTTTTAAGATAAAGTTTATGTTTTTCAATCTCCTCCTTTAAGAACCTTCGACCAAGATAACATAATAAAAGTTATACTGTAAGACATTAGCTATTATTACTTCATGCATTTTTACAATTGTACAATTTAGATGGTGAACGAATCAAAGGATTTATAGAATTTATTGGAAATAATAGATAATAGTGAATCTCGAAGTTCCTGATGAGTCTCATATTATTGTGTTGCACATTGGGATAACTACCAACACGAATTGAAACTATAATTCATGTTGATTATTAAAATCAAAGAATGAACATAAGAAATATAAGGTATTGGAGTAACTACAATTTATCATAACCCCGTATAAGATAAAATTCCAAGTTTATTTTTATAGGTTACTGTGTGTAATAGGCTCTGAGGCTTCCTGAAATCGTGCGCAAAGTGGAAAACTTGCAGCTTGGAGATTATATCGAAATCGACGTTAAGAGGATTGAAAAGCCTAAGCGAGAATCATGAGCCTATAATTTTTACCTCTGCTGGTGCGCCCTATCCTCTCTTCATCCAATCGCTTATATCGCATCCTGATAAGACGCTTCTGTTATGGATTCATTTAGATGGAAGGACTTCCCATTTTTCTGTTTTCTAAAGTTGAAAAACAGATTTTAAGTTGTGTTGATAGTGGTGGTAGGGAAGTCCAGAGCCATTTCTTAAAAATCATATATATAAACGGAGTTGTGAGAGCTGTGTGACGGATTGAGTAAACTGTATCATTTCAACTGGAACAACTTAACATAAATAACCAAACATCAACAAGCCACTGAATAACGCAAATAAGGGGTAGTATTAGATCAAGATACCTGTATTTATGAGGCATGTCTATCTAAAAATATTCTCTGTTCTACTTACATTCATGATTATCATTATCATTCAAATGCATAGATATTTACCATTTGTATGGCGTCAAAGTAGTTTCGCAGTATTTGAAATCAGAGGGTATAATATGAGATTAGAATTAGAAAAAGACCCGGACTGGATCTATAAGCCAATTTTGAAAACAAATACGAGGACAACATACGACAGCGATGGAATACAGCAGAACGTACTTGACGAGTTTGAACGGCTTGAGAATGATGATTGATTTATCTTCAGAGAGTGATGAAGAGTGATACGAGAACGATTTAAATCTGATCTTAGCGACTTTTACCTGGATTGGTACAAAGCGGGGCTTGAATAAGATATTTTAAAACAAGCCTATCTCTGTAAGAAAGAATGGCTAAATTTCAGGACGCGTACGGAAATGAGGTTGGCAATAAAAAAGTTTCTTAAATGCTGGGTGCTAAGATAACCAACCTCACCAATAGAAAATTGCTCACAAATAATAACTTTTTCGACCATTTTCATTAATGAGAATGATTAAATGCGAGGAAGGTAATTTGAACCCAGAGACACCTTAACAATAAATATAAAAACCTGTAAATCAATAAAGAGAGACGAAAGTATTAATTAAAAAATTAGATGAAAATAACCAAGTACCTCCTTGTTAATATATGTTAATTAATATAGGATGTATCAGGAGGCTTTATCATAGAGGAGAAACCATTCGACATGAAGCCGATAAGGGCGACGTATGCAATCCTGGGTAGCGGCGGTATAGGTCTTGCGCTGGCGAATGAGCTCGGGACAAGAGATAAAAACATCATTCTCATAGATAACGATTCAGCAAAAGTCGAAACCTTAAAAGAGCAGAACCTGAATGCATTTCTGGGGGATATCGAAGACACTGAAGTACTTGAGAAACTCGATTTCAAGCATCTTAAATCCGTTTTTATAGTAAGCTCGGATATCGATGCCAATAAACATGCGCTGGCTTTTATAAAAAGAACTGCACCTGATATCCAGACCGTTGCAAGGGCGCACGATTATCAGCAGAAGGATGAAATGGAGGCTGCCGGCGCTGATCTTGTCGTACTTCCTTCAAAACTTCCCCAAAAAGCCATCGCCCTGGCGGTTGTCCAGTATGTAGAGAAAATCACTTCGGTAAAATTAGCCCAGGATTTGAAAAAACTGGTAAGTACCGTAGGCGATGGGAAATTTGCTATTATTGTCCATAACAACCCCGACCCGGACGCGATTTCAAGCGCTATGGGCTTAAAAGAAATAGCCGGCAGTGTAGGGGTCAAAGCGGATATACTCTATAAAGGGGAGATAGGTCACCATGAGAACAAGGCATTTGTCAACATCCTTGACGTTGAGTTAGACCAGTCCAAGGACTTCAAACCTTCGGAGTATCGTAAGATAGCCTTGATAGAATGTTCCGTACCCGGAGTGAACAACCTGCTCCCTCCCGATACCCCGGTCAGTATAATAATAGACCATCACCAGGCTGATATCGAAGAGGTAAAAGCAGAGTACGTGGACATAAGACCGAACATCGGAGCCACTGCTACTATAATGACAAAATATCTGCAGGACCTTGATATCCCCATCAAGACCGAGCTGGCAACAGCTCTTTTGTATGGTATAAAAGTCGATACAGATGATTTCAGGAGGAATACCGACCCTGCGGATTTTATGGCAGCCGCTTACCTGTACCCTCTTGCGAACCACGAAATATTGATAAAGTTCGAAACACCCTCAAGGTCTGTTGAAGAGATCGATGTTCTCGGCGAAGCCATCAAGAACAGGGAGATAAAAGGCAGTTACCTCATCTCAAATGTCGGGACTATACGCAACAGGGATACGCTGGCGCAGGCTGCCGATTACCTGCTGACCCTTGAAGGAATTACCACTACTATTGTTTTCGGGCTTGGGGAAGACCATATTTACATATCAGGCAGAAGCCGCGATGTGCGTATCAATATAGGCAAAGTCATGCAGGATGCTTTCGGGGCTGATAAAGCAGGAGGTCACGCAATGCTGGCTGGCGCGCAGATCCCGCTGGGAGTGTTCGGAGGCACCAGGGATAAACAGACTTTGATGAAACTTGCAGAAGAGGTAGTGGTCAAACAGATACTCTCTGTTATAGGGATACAGAAAGAGCCAAGTTAGCTACTCTAAGTTAACAACTATAATGCTGTAATTCATAACAGGATTTTCCAGAATGATTATGTATTACCATTACAATTAGTACCCCCTATGCTTGAGGATGAGTACCAGCTGGATTATTTCAAAGAGAACGGGTTTGTACGAAAACAGTGCCCGAAGTGCGGCAAGAACTTCTGGACGCGAAATCCTGAAACCGAATTCTGCGGAGACCCGCCATGCGTAACGTACTCATTTATCGGTAGCCCGGTTTTCAAGAAAGAATACGACATATCCTCAATGCGGGAAGCCTATCTGTCATTCTTCGAGCGGCACGGGCATACGCGCGTGAAACGCTACCCGGTCATCGCGCGCTGGAGAGATGATATATACCTTACGATCGCCTCAATTGCGGATTTCCAGCCGTTCGTAACTTCGGGGCTTGTTCCCCCGCCTGCCAATCCTCTTACCATATCCCAGCCCTGCATCCGGCTTGATGACCTTGATGCCGTTGGAAGGAGCGGACGCCATCTTACCACCTTCGAGATGATGGCTCACCACTGCTTCAACTCGCGCAAGAAAGAAATCTACTGGAAGGACAGGACTATGGAATTATGCGATAGCCTGTTATCGGAGCTCGGTCTTGACCTGAACGCTGTAACATATAAGGAATCGCCCTGGGCTGGCGGAGGGAACGCCGGTCCGAGCGTTGAAGTGATGGTCGCCGGACTTGAGCTTGCCACACTTGTTTTCATGGACTTGAAACAGGTGAAAGGCGGTTCTATCGATATCAAAGGCGAAACCTATGAGAAGATGGATAACTACATCGTGGACACCGGCTACGGTCTTGAGAGGTTCGTATGGGCATCCAAAGGCTCACCCACGATATACGATGCCGTATTCCCGAAGGTCGTAAACGAGCTGATGGACCTTGCTGGCATCGAGCACTCGATAGAAGACCCCGAATATGCCAATATATTCTCCCAGAATGCACGGTTCGCCGGCGTGATGGACATCAGCGGACAGGCAAATCTTCTCCAGTTGAGGAAGAAAGTTGCTGAAAGTATCGGCACAACGGTTGAAAAACTGCAAAATATCATGGTGCCTGTAGAGACCGTTTACGCCATTACGGATCATTCAAGATGCCTTGCGTTCATGCTCGGCGACGGCATCATTCCTTCAAACGTTAAGGCAGGTTATCTTGCGCGGCTTGTGCTGCGGCGGACGCTCAGGATGATGAAGGAGCTGGATCTCAGGATACCGCTTTCCGAAATAATAGAGGTACAGATACGGAATTTCCCCGAGTATCCGGAGTTCAGGGAGAGGCTTGATACTATTCATGAGATTGTCGCGCTTGAGGAAGAAAAATACGCAGATACAATTGAGCGCGGAAAGAAACTTGTCAGGAAAACCGCCCTGCATTTCAAGGAAAAGAAGAAGAGTATTCCTCTTGCCGAATTAATACAGTTGTACGATACGCACGGCATCCCGCCTGAAATCACCCGCGAGGTGGCAAAAGAAGCAGGCGTTGACGTGGAGCTTCCTGATACGTTCTATTCACTTGTGGCTAAAAAACATAGCAAGGCGCAAGAGGAAGAGCAGGAGAAACTTCCGCTTGATATCCCTCCGACAAGAAAATTGTATTACGAATATCCTGAGCAAACTGAGTTTGAGGCCAAGGTGCTTGAGGTCATTGAGAACAAGATTATCCTTGACCAGACTTTATTTTATCCCGAAGGAGGAGGTCAGCCTGCAGACCACGGCACTCTGGCTGTGAATGATTTTGTTGCGAACGTCGTGGATGTCCAGAATATCAATGGCGTCATAGTCCATGAGACCGATTCTGATTTCGGGTTCAATAAAGGGGATACTGTAAAAGGCAGGCTCGATTGGGAGCGGCGGCTGGCGCATATGAGACACCATACGGCAACGCATATCGTGAACGAGTCCGCTAAAAAAGTTCTTGGAAGGCATATCTGGCAAACAGGGGCGCAGAAATCGACAGACAGGGCAAGGCTTGATATTACCCACTATAAGCGGATCACTGATGAGGAATTCAAACAGATAGAGATGCTCGCCAATAAAGAGGTCATGAAAAACCTGCCCGTGGACATTAAATGGATGGACAGGATGGAAGCCGAGAAACTTTACGGATTTGTCCTGTACCAGGGCGGCGTGCCGCCGGGAAAAGAGATACGCATCCTGAAAGTCGGAGATGACGTGGAAGCCTGCGGCGGAACGCACGTTTCTAATACAGGGCTGATAGGTCCGATCAAGCTCATCAAGACCGAGAGGATACAGGACGGTGTTGAGCGCATCGAGTTCTCAGCAGGCGAAGCTGCCGTAAAACGGTGGGAGGAAAGGGATGACCTGCTCAATAAATCAGCCGAGGCACTCCGTGTTTCACCTGAGCAGTTACCTGATACTGTGAACCGCTTCTTTGAGGAATGGAAAGACCTGAAGAAAGAGAACGAGCGCCTGAAAGCAGAATTGGCTGAGGTAAGGGTAAAGGCAATGATGAGCGAGGCTATGAGTATTAACGGCTTGAGGGTTCTCTCGAAAAAGATACCCCACGCTGATGTTGATGAGCTTATTAAAGCAGCAACAGAGTTCAGCAAGAATGATGATGTAGTAGCACTGCTTGCAAGCGACTCAGGCGGCGTAAAGCTTGTGGTAGCGGCAGGCGAGCGCGCCCAGAAAATGGGTGTGAATTCAGGCGCGATAGTGCGCGAGATGTCAAAACTTGTGGGCGGCGGAGGTGGGGGGAAGCTGGGGATAGCACAGGGCGGAGGGACAGATGCGGGGAGGATTGAGGAGGCGCTGCTGAGGGGTGTGGAGATGGTGAGGGAGAAAGTAGAGTAATAGTGATAATAATCTCAGCGAGGTATATCACTTCTCATCTCTGGCTTTAGTACAGTTCCCAGAACGCCACTTCTCCATGAATCTTCTGCGGTGATTGTTGAACCACTATGCAGCGATAAACGCAATATTTATATAAAGGAAACTACCTTCCGCTTCCGAGCGTGGAGACCACGCTACAACTTGTTTACAATGTAAAGAAGAGCAACAATAGAGACTTCTTTAGAAACCCAATTTGGAGGAAAAATGAATCTTAGACAACCAAATGCGAATGAAGCGACGCAAACCTTTAATCGCTCAAAAAGCGTGTCCCCGATGTCAGGGATATGCACCCGGTGTGTGGACGGATGCCGCGGGAACTGTGAGATCTTCAAATCCTCGTTCAGGGGACGCGAAGTTATATACCCGGGACCGTTCGGGAACATAACCGCAGGCGCGGACAAGAACTACCCGGTAGACTATTCTCACCTGAACATACAGGGATACGCGGTCGGAGCATGGGGACTTCCTGAAGGGGAAGAGCCAAACCCGGACACAGCGATATTCCCGCGCGTTGACACGGAAACAGAATACGGCTGGGACAAGAAAGTACGCATGAAAGTACCGATCTTCACTGGTGCGCTCGGCTCTACGGAAATCGCACGGAAGAACTGGGAACACTTTGCGGCAGGCGCGGCTATCTCGGGGATAACACTTGTATGCGGAGAGAACGTATGCGGCATCGATCCTGGGCTTGTTCTTGACAGCAGCAAAAAGATCAAGAAATCGCCTGAGATGGACCGCAGGATTGAGACTTATAAGAAATACCAGGAAGGCTACGGTGAAATCCTTGTCCAGATGAATGTGGAAGATACGAGGCTTGGCGTAGCTGAATACGTTTCATCAAAACATGACCTTGATACAATCGAACTTAAATGGGGACAGGGCGCAAAATGCATAGGCGGAGAGATAAAGGTCAACAGCATAGAACGCGCGGTCGAGCTTAAAAAACGGGGTTATATCGTCACCCCCGACCCGACAGACCCGGCAGTAAAGGCTGCATACACGGACGGAGCGATAAAAGAATTCGAGCGGCACTCACGTCTGGGCTTTGTCACAAAAGAAGGATTCTCGGCAGAAGTTGACCGCCTGCGCGACCTGGGATTCAAGCGCGTGACGCTGAAAACAGGCGCTTATTCCATGGTGGAAGTTGCAATGGCGTTAAAATACTGCTCGGAGGCAAAGATCGACTTACTGACGATAGACGGCGCCCCTGGTGGAACAGGCATGAGTCCCTGGCCAATGATGGAAGAATGGGGCATCCCTACCTTCTACCTCCAGTCGCTGGCTTATGAGTTTTCCGAAAGAATGAGCAAAAGGGGCATGAGAGTCCCGGACCTTGCAATGGCTGGCGGCTTCTCAAGCGAAGATGGCGTGTACAAGGCACTTGCCATGGGCTCGCCGTATTTTAAGGCTGTGTGCATGGGAAGAGCGCTGATGATACCCGGATTCGTTGGCAAGAACATCGGCAAGTGGATATCTGAGAACGACCTGCCTAAGACGGTTTCAGAGTTCGGCTCAAAGCCTGAAGAGATATTCGTTTGCTACGAGGAACTGGCGCAGCGCTTCGGTGATGACATGAAGAATCTCCCGCTCGGAGCTGTAGGCATATACACTTATGCCCAGAAGTTCAGGACAGGCTTGCAGCAACTGATGGCAGGCTCACGCAGGTTCAGAGTATCAGCTATCACGCGGAACGATGTCATGGCCCTGACAGAAGATGCCTCTAAGATTTCAGGCATACCCTATGTGATGAACGCATACAGGGATGCTGCTGAAGCGATACTGGACGAGTAAATTAAATAAGGCTTTGCGAAAGCAGGCCTTTGTTTTTTCTTTTTTGCAAATAACCTCATTATACTACACCTCTTCTCCAACCAACTGTGAGGTTATGGGTATCGGCTAAGATAGGTATATCGGATTATCCAAAATTTTACCGATACCGATATATATTATCAACTCGTATATCGGATACATCAAATTATGACCGATACCGATATATCATTAATCCAAAAAAGGCTCCTCTCGCGCATAGATGAAAAAATGCAGCGGCTCAACTCGCTCCGCCCCTTCCCAGCCGGTGCTGTAAAAAGGCTGCATGAGGAAATGAGGTTGCTGCACACGTATCACTCCAATGCAATAGAAGGGAATACCCTGACGCTTCCTGAGACAAAGCTTGTTCTGGAAGAGGGAATTACCATATGCGGAAAATCGTTGCAAGAGCATCTTGAAGCTGTCAATAATGCAAAGGCATTCGACTTGATCGAGGATATTGTAAAGCAGAAAAAAGCGATATACCACATTACAATCCAGCAGATTCATGAACTGGTTATGGCAGGGATTATTGAAGACGCAGGTAAATACCGCACAAGAAATGTAAGGATTACTGGCGCATCAAAGGCTCCCCCGGATTGGTCAAAAGTAATAAAGCTGATGGATGAACTGATCGGGAAAATCGCCAGAAGCAAGAAACATCCTGTTGAAACTGCCGCTTTCTTGCATCACAGGTTTGTAGAGATTCACCCTTTCATTGATGGTAACGGCAGGGTGGCTCGCCTGCTCACAAACATGTATTTGATCACGAAAGCTTATCCGCCCATAGTTCTCAAAAAAGAAGACAGGAGGAAGTATTACAGGTTCCTAAGAGCGGCCGATGCCGGAAACCTTAGTCCATTTGCCAACTTCATAGCAAAGGCTGTGGATGAAAGCCTGACAATGTATCTATCCATCTCTGGTGGAGCTGATGAGCTGCTCCCTCTCAAAGAGCTGGCCCTGGAAACCCCTTATTCTCAAGAGTATCTGAGCCTGCGAGCGAGGCAGGGGGTTTTGGATGCTGTAAAGGTCGGAAAAGTCTGGTATTCATCAAAGCGTGCGATAAGGCAGTACCTATTTGTAACCTCCCGCTAATTATCCCGGCATGCGCAAAAAACAGAAAGACTGGGCAAAGGACATGGCGTTCCAGAGAATTGCGCGGCTCTTTGAGCTTGCAGACCAGGAATTTGTAACCCATCCTGAGCGCAGCGACCGGTATGTGAGTCTTGCGCGCCGCATCGGGATGAGATATCGCGTCAGAATCCCGCAGGAGCTAAAGGGAAAGATGTGCAAACACTGCCACGCTTATTTAGTCCAGGGCGTAACTGCACGCACAAGGCTACAGGGGGATTATATAACTACTACATGCCTGGTCTGCGGAGAACATATCAGGCGACCTTATTGAAATCTTATTGGCGAAGCTCCTAAATTTTTATCAAAAACCCTTTTGGCCAGGATATCCGTCTCTATGATGAATACATCAAGGTACATAAACGTCCTCGCGGTTTTTCTTATACAGCCCATCGTAATCTCTTTAGTACTTCCTGTCACCCCGTGAAGGTGAATTTTAGGCGTACCATTCTCCCAAAAAATATTGCCTGCACCGACTATCTGATGACCATCGCCAAATGCCGACCAGATCTCTACAGGGGGCACGACGCTCTCTTTCGGTCCTGTAACAAATTCAGCTTTTTCAAGTCCTCCGAGAACGATGAAAAAAGCTGACACTATCTCCTCCTTGAGAGCTAAAGAAGAGAGCTCAGCAAATAAATCCTCGCCGTGGTCAACCCTCGCAATGAATATGCGCCCTATCGAACCCTTCCTGTAGTCCATGCACTGAGTATATCCATGCAAAATTTAAAACTTGTGATTTTGAGAACAAACCGATAAGAACTATATACCCCAAACGACATTTAAGCCCAGAGGGCCCGTGGTCTAGTCGGTTATGACGTCGCTCTTACACAGCGGAGATCCGGAGTTCGAATCTCCGCGGGCCCATTACTTGATGCATTTATTTTTTCTTAAAATAATAATACCCGGACACTATCCCGACTATCGCCAACATCAACAAAATCAGGCTTAAACTTACAGTCAGATTAGAGCCTGAGTTAGCTGATTGAGTTGCATTGGATTCATTTGAAGTATCGTTCATAAGCGGGGAAACTGAGATCACTTCCTGTTTTTTAAGTCCGACAATGGCGAAACTGCTGAAGTTTCCCACTAAACTTGCGTAATAAGTTTGATTCGTTCTTCTCTCAACAATTTCAGTATCTTTTTCTACCCAGCTTCCCTGCCATTTATACAGGCGTATATCTTCCGGGTCAAGACCGTTCTTTTCAAGCCAGCTATTGTTGACACTGTAAGCCACAACACCCTTGCTTACTTTCTTGCCGAAGCCGCTTGTGCCTACGTAGACATTGAAGTACTTATAAAGCTTGCCCGGCGCATCAGCCCCGGCATGCTTTGACCTGTTCTTCAGTATCTCTACTGCAACCGCTATTCCATTCTCGCTTGTACTGCTTTCAAAGCTCACTACCATAACCGGGTTAACAGATTTGAACGTATAAACCGAAGCAGTTCTGGAAAGTATATCCATTTCCCTTATCTCTCTCTGCTCTATGTTATTGTAATCCTCACTGGGAGGTATACCGCCACCTCCGCCCCCTCCACCGCCGCCTCCGCCGCGGCTGCTGCTTGTTGGGCTGCTGATAGATAATACCGGGATTTCCACATAATCGGTATCACTGATCGGTTCACCGGTTGATTCGATCGTGCCCGTAAAGGTTGCCATGTTTATAATACATGAATACTGTTCATCGCATTTCTTTGATGATAAATCGTTAGTGGTAGCCTGATAAGTATAGTTCGTACTGTTCGGTTTATTGGCTTCAAGCTTTGAAATGTTATAATATTTACCAGGATAAAATGGATCATAGATAGAAACATCTGTCAAATTGACGCTGCTGTTGGCCTCAAGGGTATAAACAATAGGAGGGGTGTTACTGCCCTGACTAACTAGGACGGCATCAGCGTTTGCTCGTTTGATTTTGTAAATAGGGATTACCTGAAGGGAAATAGTAGTGGTATTTGAGTATACAAAGGTAGATTCACGACCATTAGAACCCACAGCTTCTATTTCAAAAGTATAATTGAATAAATCTCCGTTTACCCCGGTAGAATTTAATTCAAACAGGTTTCTATAGGAAAAAGATTGATCTTTTGCAAGTGTTAATGGTGAAAGTCTGTTCCTTGTATTATTATAGATCTCGGTTATCATAAGAACCAGTGAATCTTCCCCTGTGTTCTTGAAGGTAGCATTGACCCCGATGAGTTTTCCTACATGACCGACCCTGGCATCAACCCATTGCTCTTTATCATTTATTATAGCAGGCTGAATGAAATTTATGCTATAATTCAGAGGAATTATTACTTTAAAATTCTGTGTAGAAACGCTGCCATATCCATCGGTGACATTGATGTACCAGTTATAGGTCCCGCTGTCCTCCGGTCCTACAGTCCATGAGAGTACACCAGTGGATGGATCAAAAGTACATTTTGCATTTGTTACACATGCCGCATTTGTGGAAAATACTCCCGTATCACCGTCGGCATCGGTATAACCTGGACTGATGTAAAGAGTGCCAACTTCATTTAATAAGTACCTGTCCGGGACATTCGTCAGGGTTATGGGATTATCAGAAACCTGAGTGTTCATGGATAAAAAACCAAAATCTAATAACTGTCCCGATGTTGAATTATAGCCAGCAACTGAAATGTTTGCCCACCCATGCGATCCAACCAATGTGTTGGAATAGGTAGCGGCTGTTCCGTTTGTCCATACGCTATTCACACTTACATTATATGAATCTGCATCAGGGAATGGTGACCATGTATAATTTACCCAGGAGTTACCCGTGGTATATGCAAGCTTTAGCCCTGTATTTTGTTTTACAGTCACAGTAAATCTCCATTGAGAAATACTGCCATACCCATCGGTTACATTGATTTGCCAGTTATAAACACCCCTATCTCCCCCTTTTGTCTTCCATGAAAGGACGCCAGAAGAGCTGTCAAATGTACCTTTTGTTGCGGTTGTAGCAAATGTTCCTTTATCGCCGTCAGCATCTGTATAACCTGGGCTGATGTAAAGAGTTTGCCCCTCATACAAAAGGTAACTGGATTGTACATCTGTCAGTGTTATCGGATTATTCGGAACCCGGGTGCTCATATATTCAAAATCCGATAACTGTCCCGATGTTGAATTATAGCCAGCCACCGAAATATTGGCCCACCCATGCGGTCCGACCGACGTGCTGGAATCAGTGGTGGCTGTTCCGTTAGTCCATACACCATTCACGCTGACATTAAATGAATCTGTGTTTGCACCAGCCGACCAGGTATAATTTACCCAGTAGTTACCTGTAGCCGGAGCATTTAATACTGGTTTTCCGACAGCTTCGGCATTAGCAGCCCCGGCGCCCGAAAATAAAGGAATTGACAAAACCAAAAGTACGATTAACGTCTCTTTTTTAATATACATTTTATCCCCTCTATAGATGATTAGATTCCTTTCGGATAACAGGTGCCGACTGGCAAAAATCAAAGTTTTGACATATTACAAACGCCTTTATATCTCACTCTGGTTCATCCTCAATGCCCTCATTATCCTACTCGATCCGCTAACCCCTTAAGCGGTTGGTGGTTATTAAGATTTCGCTCCATCAGATAAGCTGCTGTCCAGAGATTTTATGGGAGTTTTATGATGTGATTCAGCTTCGATCACCGTAAAGGACGCAAAGAACGCAAAGTGTAGCAACAAGAATCTTCGTGATCTTTGCTCTCTGGTATGAAAATGTATTACCACAGCGACAAAGAACGCAAAGCATAGCTGCAATAATCTTTGCGAACTTTGCGTTCTTTGCGGTGAGATGTCTATATTACCCCGACAGGTCGCCGGACACTAACATATCTTCTTATACAACCGCGCCTGGAACCCGTGGTATTTGCAGTATCCTTCCGCATCCTTCTGGTCAATCGTCTTGCTATCAAACGATGACAGGTCGGCAGAATATAGCGCGAACGGCGAGTCCCTTGCAACAACCTTTGCGCTGCCTTTATAGAGCCTGACCTTTACATTACCCGTAACCCTCTCCTGCGTCCTGTCGATAAAAGCGTTCAGGTCAGAATACAGGGGCTCATCCACGAGACCCTTGTACGCAAGCTCGCTCCATGTCTCATCAACGAGCGACTTGAAGCGCAGCTCATCCCTTGTAAGCACAAGCTTCTCAAGATCTTTGTGTGCGGTCAGCAGTATTGTGGCTGCGGGATGCTCGTAATTTTCCCGTGCTTTTAGACCAAGCACCCTGTCCTCTATCATGTCTGTGCGTCCCACGCCGTGAGCGCCGCCTGTTTTGTTAAGCATCCGGATCAAAGAGACGCCATCAAGACTTTCCCCGTTCAATGATGTGGGAACGCCTTTTTCAAAACCGAGCTCTATCGTCTCTGCGCCAGGCGCTTTTTCGGGCGATACCGTCCACTCAAATATCTCTTCAGGTGGAATAAAATCAGGCTCCTCAAGCCTGCCGCCTTCGATGCTGCGGCTCCAGATATTCTCATCTACGCTCCACGGTTTTGATTTCGTGGCAGCTACAGGTATCCCGTGTTTCTTTGCGTACTCCATCTCCCAGTCGCGCGTCAGGTTCATATCCCTCATCGGAGCTATGACCGGAAGTGCAGTGCTCCTGAACACAGCCTCGAACCTTAACTGGTCGTTGCCTTTTCCGGTGCAGCCATGGCAGAGGGCATCAGCGTTCTCTTTCTGCGCTATCTCGACGACCTTGCGGGCGATGAGTGGGCGGGCTATCGATGTGCCGAGGACATAGCCTTCGTAACTGCCGTTGGCTTTGATGAGAGGGAAGATATAGTCCTTTACGAACTCATCCTTCGCGTCTATCGTGTAATGTTTATCGCTTATTACAGCCGCTTTCTTTTCAGCCTGCACTATCTCTTTTTCAGGCTGTCCCACGTCCACGGTCACTGTGATTGCATAATCGCATCCGTAATGCTCTTTTAATAAGGGTATGCAGACAGAAGTATCAAGTCCGCCCGAGTAAGCAAGTGCTACTTTTTTCATAATTGCGGGCTAAACAGTGCGGAAAGATTAATAGTTTTTGTTTCTTGGATCGATTATGTTAACATAATAATTTTCGGCTGCATATCAGGTAAACCATGAGCGTTCACCGCAAAGAACGCAAAGTTCGCAAAGAGTTTCTATTTCTATTGCTTTACTTTGCGTTCTTTGCGCCCTTTGCGGTGTTTTATATAGCTCATCTCTCTGACAGAACTCAGAAAGGTTGTTCAATAATAACCTTAAGTTAAACACTATCTTTGGATCAGCGCACGACTACCTGGATAGAAAAATTCTTCAAGGGTTCCACATTATTTTCCCATGGCCGGTGATATACCAGTTTGAGTGAAGTCTTTCCCGTGTTTATAGCTTCAAAACGCAGTGTCTGCATACCGCCAGCGCCTATCGCACTGGACTGCGGCTGGAACTTAGTTTCTCCCACCTGGCGCAGTACATGCTCATCAAATTCCGCAGCTTCCCACGTATAGCCGGTGGTCGGGTTAGCCTCCAGCGTAATGATAAGAGTCTGACCTTTATTCAGCTCAATCTGGCGGGCGTTGTCGCCAGCACCCAGCATGACCTCTTTAGAAATGCAGCCGCCCAGCAAAACCAGGAAAACAAGCATCGCAGCGATGGTGTAAATTCTTTTCATTATCCTGACCTCCTACGGATGATTGATATGCCACTTACATTGATTAACCTTTCAAGTTAGACTGTCTATTAATATTATGACTTTCTCCGCAATAAATGAAGTGCATTTATCAGACAAAACTTTATTTAATGTAAGACGAATTTATAATGTTGATTGTAACAATCAGAAATGGAATCTGATATTGGGGGTTAAGATGAAGCTCATAATACTTATTGCACTTCTCGTAAGTGGAACTTTCATATGCACTGTACAGGCAGGGGAAAACCTTCCGCTTTACAACCTTTCTGTCTCGTTCGATATTTCAAAAAATCTTATCAAAGGCGTCTCAACGATCACCCTTCCAGAGAACAGGGAAATGAATATTTCTACCGGCAATCTCGAGATCACATCCGTAAAGCTGAACGGCTTGCCTGTTTCGCCCGAGATTAAAGAGGGGATGTTTAAAGTGAACAACACGGGTACGCTTGAAATATTTTTCGATGGTACGTTCGGGGAAGTTAATGGAAGTGGAAACCCTGGGAATGCCGGTGTGGTTTCGAATGATATTATCAGTGAGGAAGGAATATCCCTGACAGGTACATGGTATCCCCGTATAGAAGGCAGAGCGTATTATCGCCTGAAAGCTCTCCTTCCGAAAGATTTCACTGCAGTCTCCGAGGCGGATGAGATTACTGCTGCAGATACGCCGCAGGGCAGTGAGTATTCTTTCAATTTTCCTTACCCCTTGACCGTAATAAACCTTGCTGCAGGCAAATACATGGTACAGAAAGAGACCTTTCACGGCGTAGATATTTATATGTATTTTTTCCCCGGCGACGTCTCACGTGATATTATCGGATATCTTGAAAATGTCTCACGCGCAAAAACTTACGTCGAATACACAAAGAAATATATAGGGATGTACGAGGGGCTTATCGGCCCTTATCCCTACAGGCGGTTTTCTGTTGTGGAGGACGTTCTCCCTACCGGGTATTCAATGCCCACGTTTACGCTTCTGGGCAGTGATGTGATCCGCCTTCCTTTCATTGCCAATACATCCTTGGGTCATGAGATCCTGCACCAGTGGTTTGGAAATTATGTTTACGATGACTTTGAAAAGGGGAACTGGATAGAAGGTCTTACTACTTACCAGTCAGACCAGTTTTTTGAAAAGCAAAAAGGCGAAGGCGGAAAGTACAGAAAGAAACTCCTCATTGACTACCAGAGCTATGTTAAGCCCGATAAAGAGACTGAGCTTGCCGATTTCTTCGGGAGGACGGATTTCGCGTCTGAGGCAATTGGTTATGGAAAAGGGACAATGTTATTTAATATGCTAAATAATGAAATAGGAGATGATGCATTCTACAGGGGATTAAGGGGGCTCATCAAAGAAAAAGCATCCCGGGAAGCAACATGGGACGATGTGAGAATGGCCTTTGAAAATGCCTCGGGCAGGAACCTTGAGTGGTTTTTCAACCAGTGGCTTTACAGGAAAGGTGAAATCTCAATCGATATAGAAGACCAGAGAGTAACGGTCTTAAATGGCGTCCCGACAGTATCTTTCAGGATCATCCAGGAAGGTGAGCCGTATCAATTTAACCTGTCGCTCAAGATAAATACGGACAAAGGCGGCTTCATAAAGATATTGAATGTGAAAAAGGAAAATGAGTCCTTTGATGTCCCTTTAAACGGCACACCTCCGGAGCTTGTTTTTGATGGCGACTACGACTTGATGCGCAATCTCTCCGAAAATGAATACCCGCCTGTTATAGCAAGGCTGCTGGGAGATGAAAATGGGCTTATCGTTATTCCTGAAAAAGATAAAAAAAAATACGAGGGTTTAATCGACATTTTCAAAGCTGAGGGTTTTATTCCAAAAGAGGAAAAAGAGCTCAGGGATGAGAATATAACGGCATCCTCCCTTCTCGTATTAGGTTACGATAGCCCGGTACTTAAAAGGCTCTTTGGCGGATGGAAAAAGCCGGATGCCGGATTCAGCCTTGCCATAGCGGAAAATCCCCTGAATACATCAAATGTGGTAGCTGTTGCCGATGGTGATTCAAAGGAAGAGATCGACCTTGCGTCAGGAAAGATATTCCACTACGGGCAGTATTCTTTTATAAGATTCGAAAAAGGTAAAAATGTAGAAAACAGGACAGATGAGACCGAACAGGGGATAAGGGTCAGTTTAAACGAGCCTGTGCTGGGCATCCAGCCCCAAAGGACAATTAAGCTTGATGATATTATCCGTAATATTTCCAATAAGAAAATTATCTACATCGGGGAAACACATACCAATTATGAAGAACATAAGGTGCAGCTTGCGGTTATTATGAACCTCTCCGGGCAGGGCAACAAGTTTGCAATTGGCATGGAGATGTTCCAGAAACCATTCCAGAAGGCAGTTGATGATTACATCTCGGGAAACATAACAGAAAAGGAATTTTTAAAGAAAACCCAGTATTTCAAGAGATGGGGATATGATTACAATCTTTACAGGGAAATTATCGAATTTGCAAAAGCAAAGAAAATCCCGATAGTAGCGCTTAACCAGCGGTCAGAGATCATTGAAAATGTTTCAAAAGGCGGTCTTGATGCCTTGACTGATGATGAAAAAAAACAACTCCCTGCGGATATGGATATGTCGGATGAGGATTACAAAAGAAGTCTTAAACAGGTTTTTGACCAGCATGCTGACCAGGGATTCGGGAACTTTAACTATTTCTATCAATCCCAGATAATCTGGGATGAGACCATGGCCCACTCCATAGATGAATTCCTGAAACAAAAACCGGATTATAACATTGTTGTACTTGCAGGTTCGGGACATATCATGTATGGCTCGGGTATCCCGAAACGGGCATACAGGCTGAACGCAAAAGATTACGCAACATTGGTACAAAACCCTGAAAGCATTGACGGGGATGTGGGGGATTTTGTGCTTTTCCCGAAACCCGTATCGCCGCTTCCCGTTCTCCAGCTCGGGATTTTCCCGACTGAAGTGAATGGCAGTGTTAAGATATCCAGCGTCGAAAATGAAAGCGTAGCAGAGAAAGCAGGACTCCAGAATAATGATACCCTGCTCTCTATCGACGACTGGAAGATTGAAGCCATAGACGATGTAAAGATCGCCATGTTCGATAAAAAGAAAGGCGATACCATAAAGGTCAGGATATCGAGAAAGGGTCTTGCCGGGGAGAAAGAGCTTGAATTTGCTACTACTCTCTAAAAGGAGGAAATTGTCCGAGGGGGGATTTTCACCCCCTATTTAGCAACAGAAGAGCAACCCGTAGGAGGTAGCGGGCTCGGACTCATGGATATTTTCATATATATTATCACAACTATTTTTCATAGTAATGATGATTATCATGTCAGCCTCCAATACATAATACAGCGGATTAGTATATATATAACTTTCGGTTGTGCATATTAATAAAAATATCTAATTTATAATATAGTTTTAACTTTCTGCACTATATCCCCAGGGCTTCTTCCTACCGTGATGCCCGCCTTCTCAAACGCATGGATTTTCTCAAGCGCTGTGCCCCCCCCCATCGATACGATAGCTCCCGCATGACCCATTGTCTTTCCCGGGGGCGCTGAAACACCGACCACGTAAGCGATAACAGGCTTGTCCATCTGTTTTATGTACTCTATCGAATCCTGCTCGGCCGTCCCTCCTATCTCCCCAACAAGCACGACCGCATGGGTCATCGGGTCTTTTTCAAATAGCTGCAGTATATCCTCAAAAGACGTACCTATCAAAGGGTCGCCACCTATGCCAACGGATGTTGATTGCCCGATCCCGCTCTTTGATAAAAGGTCTATTATCTCGTATGTAAGCGTACCGCTCCTTGATACCAGTCCGACGTTCCCTTCCCTGTGAATCGGGTTTGGCATTATGCCGATTTTTGATTCACCTGGCGTTGTCAGGCCTGGGCAGTTCGGACCGATAAGCCTCGAATTTGAGTTTTCAAGATAGGCGCACACACGCATCATATCATGCTCAGGGACACCTTCGGTAATGCACACTATCAACCCGATTTCACTGTCTATGGACTCAAAGATAGAATCCGCCGCGAACTTGGGGGGGACAAAGATGACCGAAGCATTGGGTTTTACCTCATCAACCGCTCCGGCTACGGAATCAAAGACCGAAACTCCGTATACTTCGCTTCCTCCTTTGCCCGGCGTTACGCCTCCCACGACGTTCGTCCCGAACTCCTGCATCTGTTTTACCTGGAATGACCCTTCACGCCCTGTGATCCCTTGCACCAGAACGCGCGTATTTTTATCTATAAGTATGCCCAAGTTCTATCACCTTTCTTGCAGCTTCCTCTGTGGACGATGCAAAGGTTATGCCCAGCCTTTCAAGCATCGCCCGCCCCTCTTTTTCGTTCGTCCCGGCAAGCCTCACAACAAAAGGCACTTTTATTTCCGGGCTTACGTCGATTATTGCGCGCGCCACTTCATCGCATTTTGTAAGACCGCCAAAGATATTGATGAGTATGGTCTTTACATTTTTATTGGATGATACTATCCGCAGCGCAGTTTTTACCTGCTCTTCACTTGCTCCCGCCCTTACATCCATGAAATTGGCAGGCTCGCCGCCATATTGTTTTATCATATCAAGCGTCGCCATCGCAAGCCCTGCACCGTTTATTATACACCCGATATCGCCCTCAAGAGCGACATAGCTCATCCCATGCTTTTTTGCAAGCCCGGAAAGAGTATCTTCTTCCTCTTCTTCGACCTGCTGCCTGAACAGGGCATTATCGTCGATGATCATTTTTGCATCAAGCGCAATAATCGCCCCTCCTGTTTGAGCCAGGGGGTTTATCTCGGCAAGCGTGCAGTCATTATTAGTAAAAACACGGTAGAGTTTCTTTACAACATCGATGATCTGCGCCGAACTTTCCCTGCCCAGGAAATATGCGACCTCCCTCGCCTGGTACTCATGGAGCCCTGCCAGCGGGTTAATATGCACCCTGAAAATCTTTTCAGGAGTGCTCCGGGCTGTCTCTTCGATGTCCACGCCGCCTTCTGTGCTTGCCATTATTATCGGGCGGCGCGCCTTCCTGTCGATGGTTATCCCCAGGTACATCTCTTTATCCGGCTTCTTGTATTCCTCGACAAGTACTTTTTTAACTGGCAATCCTTTTATTGACATACCAAGGATACGCTGTGCATCCCTTACTGCTTCATCCGGAGTTGCGGCTGTAAGGATACCGCCGGCTTTTCCCCTTCCGCCGGCCGTGACCTGGGCTTTAACGACAACGCTTCCCAGTTTTTTGGCTATTGCGCCCGCATCATCCGCCCTTGTGGTAAGACTTCCTTCGGGGACCGGGATACTGTATCGCGAAAATATCTCCTTGGCCGCATGTTCATATAGCATCATGATCTACACCCCTTATCTGGCAATAATAAGACATTATAGCCCATTTAACTATTTATTAACATCATAAAGCTTAAATGTGCTGGGAACCGGGTAAATGCCAGTGCAAAACCAGCATTGGCTAATCGAAAAGTAAATGAAAAGGAGGCAGAACCATATCGCTAACTGGAGCCTTATCTTCAGAGTTATCAGTTACCCTGGAGAGATATAAAAAGAAGGTCTTTACTTAAATACAGTTATCGGTAGATTTTTATAACTGTACAACATTATATAATCTGAGGCGTATGATATGGTGGTATTAAGAAATGAACTTACCGAGGGAAACAAACCATCAGGTGAACAGTTGGAAAAAGGGTCTTTAGCCTATAATATTGTAGAGTTTTTTGATAAAAATGATAAAAATACATATACTGTTGAAGACATTATAAAAGAGTTAAATTTCCAGGAACTTTACAGGGAACTGGTCAGTATTACGCTGCAGCATTTAGAAACAACTAAAAAGATAGATAGCATATCTGAAAAAAAAGATATACCCGGGTCTAAGATTTACTATACCGCGAAAAATAAGGTTTAGATAATATGATTTTTTTAGCCCATGTAAGATGACGACCCCGCCAAAGCTGGTTAGAAGAGTTATGGCTGAGTATGCTGATTATACTTACACTAAACTAATTCTTCCAATATATAGGACAGGTCTTTATCGCCAATAAAATAAAAAACCGTTTTTCTCAATGCGTTATTTGCTTCCTATCTTATCCGTCTGCTACGATCTCAATAGAGATATTCCCTAGGTATATTGTATTCCCTGCTTAATCTTTGAAGCCCCAACTCGTATTTTTGGGCGATCACATTGAGCCTCATTACACATATCCCAGAGTACACTGCTTTACCATTGCTATCATAACTTACAGGCTGGCATTGCGCTTCATATTTAAGGTTGCTATTATGACGTTCGTTACGTATTTTATCTAACTCTTGTTGAGCTACGCCATAAGGGATTAAGAATTGCTGATTGTCTTTGAACGTTACTATAAGTGCACCATCGTGATTCCTGTTCCAATAGTACGTCATGTTCGGGTCGCTGGATGGATTTTGATTGATGTCACTTGTGCTTGCTGCATATACCACTGCTACTGCTGTTGATAGTATTGTGAGAATCAGCAGTACATATATGGATATAACTCCCTTTGTTTTTGCTCTCATAGATTTACCCCCCTGTACGAGTATAAACTCATGCTAATTACGTTTTCGACTCACATAAGGTTATCTATCGGAAGCATATGTATTCGCCATATTGAGATTACACAGATTATTATAGGCGTAAGCTGTAAAGTTTTTATGGGAAGTATCTCCAGGATGTAGCGAAAAAGAATGGGAGCTGTTACAGAGATCACAGGGAGCCGTTCAGAAGCTTATGAGCTTTCAGGCAATGTGATTTTAACAATATCCGGGATGCCTGTTCTAAGGCATTATCAAAAGTGATTTAAATATGTATCTACAATTGGAGGATAAATTAATGGAGCATCCTGATTTTGCCATCTCATCTATTGTCCCTTGCAGACTTATCGTATGAAGAACTCATCGATATACTTGACATCGCGTCTGACCTTAAGGAAAAAAGGGCGCGCGGGAAAACGTCCACAGGGTTAAAGAACAAATCGCTTGCCATGATTTTTGAAAAATCCTCCACGCGCACACGGGTTTCATTCGAAGTCGCGATGACCGAGCTTGGCGGACATGCTATTTACCTGAATTACAAAGATATCCAGCTCGGGCGCGGGGAATCAGTGGCTGATACCGCGCGCGTCATGTCGCGCTATGTACATGCCATCATGGCGCGTGTGTACAAGCATGAAACGCTCACCGGACTTTCAAAGTATTCAACAGTGCCGATTATAAACGGCCTCTCAGACCTGGAGCACCCGTGCCAGGTCCTTGCCGACCTGCTCACGATACGCGAATACAAAGGGAAACTCAAAAATCTCAATTTCTCATGGATAGGCGATGGAAATAACGTCTGCAACTCAGCTATACTTGCATGCGCACTGACCGGGATGAAAATAACAGTTGCATGTCCCGAAGGTTATGAGCCGAACAGCGAAATTGTCAACAAAGCGAGAGATATCGGAGGAACTGTCAGTGTTATCCACGACCCTGTGAAGGCTGCAAAAAATGCGGATATCCTCTATACTGATGTCTGGGTTTCCATGGGCGACGAGGAAGAGTACGACCAGCGGCTGCGCGACTTCAAGCCTTACCAGATTAACAGTAAGCTTTTAGAACAAGCTAAACATGATGTGATGGTACTCCACTGTCTTCCTGCCCACAGGGGCGAGGAGATAACGGCAGAAGTGGTCGATGGACCAAATTCAGCCGTTTTCGACCAGGCGGAGAACAGGCTGCATGCCCAGAAAGCGCTGCTGCTGAAATTGTTATCGTGATCACCCCATTGCGGGGGTTGCCAAGTCCGGTCAAAGGCGCAGGATTCAGGGTCCTGTTTCGCAGGAATTCGTGGGTTCAAATCCCATCCCCCGCATTCATAAGATCTTACTCTTTTCGCTCAAAGCTCTTTCGCGGGCTTACCAGTTTGAGCCATTTGTACACCAGGATGAAAATACATATCAGTATCCCAAGCTCCGTTACCTCATCCAACAGTACTGCGATCAGGCTGCTCTCATCCATCGGTGCTTCCAGCAGCCCGGTTAGCTCAAAAATAGCGTGCAATAAGAATAAAGTACATGCTACAAGAAGCAGCCGCCAGCAATCCCTCAGGAAAGACTCATCAAGAAATGCCCTGGCTCTCAGCGTAGCGCTGTCCACGCCATATTTCATCGTATGTATCCTGGCTATAAGGAGTATCCCTGCTGTTGAGAGTATTATAGTCAGGAACTGGGTCGTGGCGCCTATGGTTACCATATTCTTTAAACCTACAAATAGTTTTTATAGATTCGCTCCTGCATGTTTTTCTGCTGGAGCATTGTGAGCCTGAGATATACGTTATGTGTTAACTATCTTTTCCTTTGATGTTGAAAAACAGTACAAAGTGTATATTAATATTCCCATGTTTATTACTGAAGTAAGCATCACGTACGGGTCACCGTCCGGAACAGGCATATCCATGTGCGAAAACTCCAGTACATAACCAAGGTTGAACAGGAATGTGGCTGTCATAATCCAGAAGACAACGATAAAGCGCCTGTCCAGGCTCATTATTACAGCAAGCGGTGCGAACATGGGGAAGAGATATCTTTCGTGTATACGTGTAAAAAGCATGAAAAACCCGAAGAACAGGACGGCTGAAGCAAAGTATATTGACATGTTATCCCTGTTTTTAGCTGTCCGGTACGCCACATAGGCAAAAAGTGCGCCAAATAAGATATATCCCCATATTCTGTAGCTTAATAACAGGAAGGGCGTACTATCCGGCTTCCAGAAACCGGGGAATGCCCAGAGATTAAAAGCGTTCAGGGATGTAAATGAGTACTCATTATAGGCGGTACCGTAGGTTTTTATAAGCTGGAACAGGGATGTTTTTAAATAAAATGGCAGTGCCAGAGCCATAAATACGGCAACGGATACCATGGATGCTTTTACAATCCTGAAAGGTTTCTGGCTTTTCACAAGTAAGATAACTATGAGAGGCAGGAGCAACAGGCTCTGGGGTTTTGTTAGAATCGCGACAGCCATCGAGGCTCCGGCCAGTTCCGGCTTTTCAGATTCCATGAACATCAGGGCAAGCAGGATAAAAAAAGTATTGACAGAATCTACCTGACCCCATACCGCGGAGTTGTATATGATAGCGGGATTGAACGCATAGAATAACATAGCAGGAAAGGCTAATTTAAAACCTGCGTGTTTTTTTACAATTAAAAATATTAACAGCGCAACAGCAATGTCCATTACATTGGCAGGGCTTTTTATTAAAACCGTAAAAACATCGGTATGGATGTCGAAAGGGTAAGAAAAGAATAATTTATAGATAGCACCCACGAACCACAAAATGTAGATGTAGAACGGAGGGTAGTCGGCCCATACGCTGGAATAAAAATCCGGAAACCCATTATAGTATACTGCGCGGCTCCAGTCTTTGAAGTGCAGTATATCGAGAGCATGTCCCTCAAACTGCGAGAGATATATCCTCAATATAAATGAGATGAACAGAGCAAGTGCAATAGCTAAATGCTGTTTTTGTATATGTTTGAACCCCACGCCCATAATGCAATTTTGCCTTCTGAATTAATACATATTTTTAATAATTAATCCCCTGGATATTATTGCTCGGAATGCTTTACACTTATTTCAAGTTAGAGGAAACCCGGTTAAGGAGCATCTCTAACTGCTTTAAGCAGTATCTTAAGCAGTACTCTATCTCCCGTATTTGCCCATGAGCTCGCCCTTTGCCAGTATATGCCCGTTCATCGCTTTTTCCACATCTGCCTTTGTGGCTCCGGCAGGCAGGTCAAGCTTCGTATCAAGGGCGTATACCTTGAAATAATATCTGTGCGGCTTCCCTGGCGGCGGGCACGGGCCTCCGTACCCCGCCTCGCCGTAGCTTGTATTGCCCTGGCGACTCCCGTCTTTCAGCGTCTGGTTTTTAGGCACTGCTTCAGGCAATCCCCGCGCATCGGGCGGGATATTGAACAGTACCCAGTGTACGAACGTGCCGCGCGGTGCATCCGGGTCATCCATGATCAACGCGATGCTCTTTGTGCCAGCGGGTATTCCATTCCATGTTAACGCAGGTGAGATATTCCTGCCATCGCAGGTATATACTGCAGGAATGTTCCCCCCATCCTTGAAAGCCTCTACTGATATTATGATATTTGAAATGTTCTGCATAGCTACCTCCTTTGTATTATCTTTCTTTTCTCCTGCAATGCATCCTGAGATGGCTGCAAGGAGAAATAAAATTATCAAGAGCTTAATGCTCATCTAATCCCGATAACTTTTTTGTCGGATGTTGTAATTATAGTTTTCGAGAGACGCCTGTACCTGCACGCGCGGTGAATTTTGTATACTATGAATTATAGTTAAAAACCAACGATATTTAACTTATCTTTGCGACCTTTGCGCCCTCTGCGGTGAATGAAATCGCACACCGCAAAGAACGCAAAGAACGCCAAGAACGCAAAGTGTTCATAAGTTATGTTAGAAATATTAGGTTCTTAACTATAATTACCGCCAGGCGATATGTTTATATGAGATTGCATTTATCATTATTATTAAAGATGGTACAGGTTAGACCATCTGATAAGGGGAAAAATATGCCAAAAGTAGTTATCGTGTATCTCAGCACATCGGGTAATACAAAGGCTATGGCTGATTCCATAGCTGAAGGTGTATCGTCAAGGAACATAGATGTCCAGACAGTGAATTTCCACGAGGCGAGGATCGAAGACCTGAAATCAGCAGATGCTATCGTGCTTGGCTCATCGACCTTCTATTATAAGATGCTGCCTCCCATGGAAAAATTCATCGAAAGCCTTGAAAAAGCAAAGGTAAAAGCAAAGATAGGAGCAGCGTTCGGCTCTTACGGCTGGAGCGGTGAGGCGCCTGTGATGATCGCGGAAAAATTACGCCAGCTTGGTATGACCGTGATTGACCCGGTACTGCGTATCCAGTATCAACCTACCGATAAAGATCTTGAGGAGTGCAAACGTCTGGGAAAGGATATTGCAAATAAGGTGAAGTCGGGAAAGCAGGAATAAGCCGGTCGGGTCACATACTTAAAACGTGTACATCAGGTAATAAGTAACCATACTGCGATAACTCCTGCGAGCGCTATACATAAAAGGATCCCGGCATCGATCCATTTTCTGTCAATCTTACGTTCAGCCTTTTTTTGCTCCAGGTAAGTGTCGGAGTGTCTGATTATATAATCACGTATTTTACTGAGATCTATCAGCTTGAACCCGACCGTCATGTACGCTGCCCATGAATAATATAAATATGCGTAAATGAACATGAAAAAGAACAGGATGCCTACCATGTTGTTCACACCGAGGGTAGAGTCAAGGATAATACCTCCGACCGGTACCGTCATGATAGGTGTCAGTGCCCATATCCATGCCGTCTTATTATCAAAAAGCTTGTATTCGGCTGTGAATAATGCCCACCATGCTAAATAGATAACCAGAATGAAATAATGAACTATGCTGAGCGGATATTCAACAACATAGACCAGTGCCGAGAAAGTGAAGATTATGAGGACAAGGACTTTGGTTATGAACTTAAAAGAAACGCCGGGCAGGATGTATACTTTTGTGGCATCCATATCCTGCATCTGGGTCATGTAATCCAGCGTAGTATCAACTTTCTGGCTGGTTTCCATGAGTTGCATTTCCACCGCATTCATACGCCCGACCGTATCTGTAAGCATTTTTGCGATAGGCTCTATCTTGTAATCCCACTCCCTGTCCATTTTATCGTTGGCGAGCTTCTCCATCAGGGCATGACGGATACCGATCCATGCTGTCATATAAGAGAAACCCATTATGATAAGGTCTATCAGGGTACCTGTCAGGTTATCGATCATGAAAGCATCTATAACCAGGGATACTGTTGCGAATAGTCCTACTACTATTCCCAGCAAGATAGAACTGAAAACTGCGATTTTATCTTTCATTTTTTATCACTGCGGGGCGCTGTTTTGAAGCTTAAAATCGGTAAGTTTTGACCCCAACTGTTATAAGAATCCTTTGAAAAGCTAACGTTACATACACCGTCTGGCAGACCGGTTATCAAATAATAGCCAGATGCTATCGTGGTGTTCTGTTTTTTATCGTTCTGCACCAGAACACCTCCTGGTCCTGAACCATAGTTATAAAATATATGGTTGCTAACATTATAAATAGTTTTCTCTGGAACAGTCCATTTGCAAATTCCATCTCCTGATTCATTTTTCATATGTCTGCTTGTTCACTTTTTCTTTTATGTCAGTTTTAAAATCTATTCGCTGTAAACCCTCTGGTAATCCAGGTAAAGCCTGCCCTGCGAAGTTGCACTTGCATTCAGGTCAAGGTAGCGGACGAGCACATAGTATCTGTTTATGCTGCCCGCATTGCCCGCAGAATATCCCTCGGGGATTAACTCTTCAGGCATAAGAGTGATATTGCGGTAGGATAGCGAAGTATCGTTTAGAGTGGTCCTGTTGCTCCAGGCCGATCCGTTCCAGATTTGCAGAGTGAAATTGTCACCTGAAACGTTGTACATTAGCTGGAGCGTGTGGATACCGGCATCGGGTATATCTGTAGTATTGGTAGTAATGTCAAGGCGGTATGGACGTGCAGCCAGGTATCCTACGGTAACATTCAGTTGATCAACACCAAGGCTGTTATTGAATAAAGCGCCTGTCCAGTTGTACCTGAGCCTTATCTGACCCGACCCTGCATCGTAGCTGCTGGCATTGCCGTTCGCTCCCTTAATAACGTTTACATGCTGCGCAGGCGTAATATCGCTATTAAAGGCGCTGGTAAGGATTGATTCCCACTGTCCGCTCGTGGAATTGAATATGCTGGTATTGGCGAGCGCATCCCCGTATGAGTTGTCCTGCACGCTTATGCTCTGCCATGTTGCGCTTGAGTTCGTTTCCGTGAAAGTGTATGTGGCGTCAAGAGAATAGCTATTCCTAGAGTATCCCACGAATGGCGTTGGTGAGTTGGCTTCAAAGGTTATAACTGCGTTATTTAGAGCAGTTGATACGTTCAGCCAGTATTCTACTTTCAGGTACTCGGTAGAGTTGAACGTAAATGAAGGCTGGATAGCGCTGGTTATGTTCTCTGTGACTGTACTATTGACGAGATGGTTTACAGTACCTGATACATTGAAAAGATACGTATTGGTGCCGCCAGTGGCATTATATTTATAGACATAAGCAAGTATCGTTCCGGTCCGATTTGATGTACTCAAGTAGTTTGTCTTTACCTGGAAGCTCCAGGTTCCAGCGCTTGTTACTCTGTTAATGGGAGCGCTTGAAGCCCACCCGTAACCGACAGGTACTGTTCCTGGTGTCCCGGATTGTTTGTTGTTTTGTATACCAGGTCTGAATATATATCTCAAATTATTAGTTCCACTGATTGTTATTCTTGTTGTAGTGTTTGCAACGCCGCCAGAGGTTCCATTGAGATTCCAATAAGTTGTGCCGCCCACCCCCGTGTTCGGTGTGCTCATGAGGTAGCCGGTTTCGGCAGTTGCAGATATGGCAGGTACTGTTTTATCAATTAACCCATCAGTATTGTCCAAGTAAGATGGATTGTATATACTATCCTGAGTGCCGCTGGTTATGGTTTTACTTGGGTTTATCGTTCTATCACTCTGGTTAGCCCCGCCCACCTGAACTTCGGAAAAGGTGGCTGATGCCCCGCCGTCGCTATCACTCTGGGCGTTGCTGAAGTTTGTGACTGTACCTGTTGTGCTCAGGTAACCGAACACATATGTATACGCAGAGGGGGTAGTGGCTGTATTATTAACCCACGTGATATTCACATTGCCATAGGTATCCACGGTGTGGGTTGATATTGTGTGAGTCGAATTGGGCATGAAGTAGCTTGCATTATAGAACTGCATTCCCTTGGCTATATTTCTCATGAATGTGTCATCGATGTACACTTCTACATGGTCAAAGTCTGGCTCCGGTGGATCTATCCATGTCCAGTTGATATATGAGGGCGCAGAAGCTGCTGTAAGATTGCTGATGCTTGCCGGTGGTGTGGTATCATAGATTGTTGTATTCGCTGTGGTATTGTCCGCACCGTTAATTGTAATCTCTAAATAGCCGGTATTAAACCCTGCTTTAGAGTAGCTGAGGTTATAAGTGCCGTTAATGAGACCGTTAATCAAATAATAGCCGGATATTGATGTGGTATTCTGACTGGTGCCGTTCTGCACCAGAACGCCTTCAAGTCCTGAACCATAGTTATCGAACACGTAGCCGCTTACATTATACGCAGGCTGCGAGATAACAGTCCAGTTCCATATTCTGGACACGGATTCAAACCCATCGCTTGCAGTCGCAGTGACGTTATATACTCCAACGCCTGCTGTGGAGTTGGTATAATTTGCAGATACAGTGCTTGAATTTGTCTGAACTGTAGATCCATTAATATACCAGGTCACATTTGCACTTCTATTAAGAGTTATTCCAAATATCTGGGATGCACCGACCGTGGTAGAGGGATCAGCTACAGGAGATGAAGATGTAATCGATAGAGGCACACTATTAACAGTTACTGTTATAGTTTCACTTGCTACTCCGCCATAGTTATCACTTGAATTGAAATACCATACATATGCACCGGCATCACTGCTGGTGGTTTGCCATGAATATACTCCTGTTGTAGTGTTCAAAGTCCCTATTGTGGCATTTGTTCCATAGGTTATGGTATCGTTATCAGCATCCGTAGCTGAAACTGTGAAGGTTAATAAATCGCCCGCGGTTACATTCTTATCTTTTATTTGAGCCTGGGCTGGTGGATTATTTGGAACCTGGGTACTCTGGCTTACGCTTCCTGCGCTGAGAGAACCAGCGCCGGATGAGTTGTAAGCCCATACAGTTATGTTCACCCATCCGTGCGGCACAGTTGTTGTGTTCTTAAATGTATTTATTGTACCATTATACCAAGTCCCGTTAACGCTTACATTATACGAGTCAGTGGTATTGCCTATTCCAGCCAGCCACGTATGGTTTACCCAGAAGCTGCCCGTGGTGTTCTGAAGATTGGTCGGGTTTGGAGGAATATAGGTAGTCGGCGGCAGGGCATTCACAGTCCAGTTCCAGGTTCTTGAGACTGTATCAATACCATCTGTTGCACTTGCGGTCACATTCCATGTTCCGGCTGCGGCAGTTTAGTTAGTATAGCTCGCTGAAGTGGTACCTATATCGGTCTGAACCTGAGCGCCATTCATATACCATGTTACATTAGCATTTCTGTTCAGGGTTACATTGAAAGTCTGCGCCGTGCCCTGTGTAGTTGTTGGATCTGATGGCGGTGAGAATGAAGCAATCGATAGCAGTGTATTGTTTACTGTTACGGTTATCGTTTCACTTGCTACGCCACCATAGCCGTCGCTTGAGTTGAAGTACCAGACATACGTTCCCGCGTCTGAATAAGTTGTCAGCCAGGAGAAATTACCAGTCGTAGCATTGAAGCTTCCTTTTGTGGCATTGGTGCCATAGGTTATAGTATCGTTATCAGCATCTGTGGCATTAACTGTGAAGTTCAACCACTGACCTTCATAAACTGTCTTATTTCCAATAGGATATTGGACTGGCGGATTGTTCGGGATTTGAGTGTTCTTTGTGGCTGGAGATGCGCTTAATGAGCCGCTTCCAGAAGCGTTGTATGCATAAACCGTTACATTCTGCCATGCATGGGCTGACAAAGAAGAATTAACAGACGTGTTGGTTGTCCCATTAGCCCATGCACCATTCACACTGACATTATAGCTATCCGTTGTATTACCCGCCCCTGGTTGCCATGTTGTATTTACCCAGAAGTTGCCTGTTATTGAGGTTATGTTCGCGGGAGATGGGGGAATATATGTTACTGGCTGCGCCTGGACTGTTACAGTCCATGTGATGGTATTTGATGTACCATTACTGTTAGTGGCGTTTACCTGTATCGTCTTTGTTCCCGCTGTATTCCAGGACGCTGTGAAATTATCATAGTTGTTGTTCTGGTTCACGCCGTCCTGGTACCAGTTCCATATCGTTATCGTCTGATTGGCTGTAGCATTGAAATTAACGACTTCACTAGCGTTTATTGCAAAAGTTAAGCTATTGTTATTGGTCTTATTATTGTTCCATGAGGTTATACCTGGAGCATACACAGGCTGCGGGCTAACTGTCCAGTTCCACTGCTTTGAGACCGAATCATAACCATCAGTAGCAGCTACAGTTACATTATATATCCCGGCACCCGCCGTAGAATTTGTATAATTTGCCGATATCACACTTGAGTTCGTCTGGACCGCTGAGCCATTAATATACCAGGTTACATTTGCAGTTCTATTAAGGGTTATTCCAAACGTTTGGGCTGTGCCAACTGTTGTAGTGGGGTCGCCCGCAGGCGATGAAGATGTAATTGATAGAGGCACGCTGCCCACAGTTAATATTATAGTTTCACTCGCTACACCACCGAAGCCATCGCTTGAGTTGAAATACCAAGTGTAAATTCCGGCATCTCCATAGCTTGGCATCCATGAGAAATTGCCGGTCGTGGTGTTGAAGCTTCCTTTCGTGGCATTGGTACCATAAGTTATAGTATCGTTATCAACATCGGTTGCATTAACTGTAAAGTTCAACCACTGTCCTTCGTCCACGGATTTATTCCCTATCGTAATCTGGAGAGGTGCGTTATTGGCAACCTGTGTACTCTGCGATACGGGGGCGGAACTCAGACTGCCGCCGTCTGAATTGTTGTAAGCCCAGACCGTTATGTTGCTCCACCCATGCGGTCCAACCGTGTTGTTATGGTAGGTGTTCGTTGTTCCGTTCATCCAGCTACCGTTCACACTGACGTTATAGCTATCTGTCGCATTACCTGCTCCTGCCTGCCAGCTATTATTTATCCAGAAGTTCCCCTGCGTGCTTGTGAGGTTGATTGGTATTGGCGGGATGTATTTAGATGATGGAGCCAACGTCACGGTCACTGTTATTGTTTCGCTTGCTACTCCGCCGTAGTTATCACTGGAGTTGAAGTACCAGATGTAAGTTCCAGCATCGCTATTATTGGTCTGCCATGAATATGCCCCAGTTGTTGAATTTAGGGTCCCGTTTGTGGCATTTGTGCCGTACGTTATCTGGTCCGAATCAGCATCTGTGGCTGTAACGTTGAACTGTAGCAGGCTACCAGCAGTTATAGTTCTATTCCCAATTAATGATTGGACCGGAGGATTGTTGGGTATTGTAGCATTGAACCATACTTCGGTCTGGTTGATATTACCATATGTATCTACAGTCTGTGCGCTGATATTCTGGGTATAATGCGGCGACCATGTGAGGTTGAGATAGCTAACCGGGGAACTGACGTTCTGCAAATTAGTACCATTGCTGTATCTGAACCAGGTATAATTGAAGTCCGCATCTGTCGGGTTAACCCATGTGTTGTTTATATAGAAGTTGCCTGTTGCTGAAGTCGTATTAGACACCGAAGCCGGCGGTGTGGTGTCGTATATCGTTGTATTTGCGCTTGTGTTATCTGCACCGTTAATTGTAACTTCTAAATAGCCTGTATTAAACCCGGGTCTGGAATAACTGAAATTGTACGTGCCATTGAGTAGACCGGTAATCAAATAATAACCGGACGTCAGAGTTGTGTTCTGGCCGCTTTCGTTCTTCACCAGAACACTTCCAAGCCCCGAACCATAGTTATCGAACACATAGCCGCTTATATTATGGGTAGGCTGCGGGCTAACAGTCCAGTTCCAGGTTCTTGAGGCTGAATTATAGCTGTCATTCGCAATTGCAGTGACGTTATACCCTCCAATGCCCGCAGTAGAGTTGGTGTAGTTCGCGGATACTACACTTAAATTACTCTGGACTACAGAACTGTTGATATACCATGTAACATTAGCCGTTCTATTGAGAGTTATTCCAAATGCTTGGGTCGTACCGATTATTGTAATGGGATCGCTAACAGGTGAAGAACTTGTGATCGACAGAGGCACACTAATCACGGTCACTGCTACATTTTCATTTGCAGTGCCACCGTAGCCGTCGCTTGAATTGAAGTTCCAGAAGTAAAATCCAGCGTCTCCATAACCTGGAGTCCAAGAGAAGTTACCTGTAGTTGTATTAAAGGTTCCCTTTGAAGCATTCGTTCCATAGGTTATTGTATCGTTATCAGCATCCGTAGCTGTAACATTGAATTGCAGGTTCTCATTTTCGTTAACTACCTTATTTCCAATTGCATACTGGAACGGTACATTATTGGGTATAGTGGTATTGAACCATATCTTCGTCTGATTAACGTTACCGGAAGTATCTACAGTCTGTGCGCTGATATTCTGGGTGTAATGAGGCTGCCAGGTGAGATTGAGGTAGTTAACAGGCTTACTGACATTTTGTAAGGTGGTATCATTGCTGTATCTGAACCATGTATAATTGAAATCGACGTCTATCGGGTTAATCCATGTATTATTTACATAGAAGTTGCCTGTGGTCATGGAGGGATTGGATACCGGGGCGGCTGGCATAATATCATAGAGCGTCCTGTTCGCATTCATGACAACTGCGCCGTTGAGCGTAAATTCAAAATAGGCAGTATTGAACCCTGCCCTGGAATAGCTGAAATTATAAGTGCCGCTCGAAAGGTTGGCTATTGAATAATAACCTGATGCATCCGTGGTATTCTGGTAGCTTCCGTTCTGCACAAGTACGCCTCCCAGAGACAAACCAAAGTTATCGAATACATAGCCGCTTACACTATTGTTACTGCCTCCGCTACCTCCGCCACCGTCTCCGCCGCCGCTTACATTGGTGCCGTTTATATTGGGAGTAACACTCCAGTTCCAGCTTCTTGAGACTGAGTCATGGCTGTCATTGGCAAAGGCTGTTATGTTGTAAGTACCAACACCCGCTGTGGAATTGATATAGGTTGCTGATGTTACATTTAGTACTCTGAAAGCCTCAGAGCCATTATTGTACCAGATAATATCAGCGGTTCTATTGAGAGTTATTGAAAATGTTTGGGATGAACCAACTATTGTAGCGGGATCGCTGACAGGCGATGAATTTGTGATGGACAGGGGCACGTTATTCACGGTCACTGCTATATTTTCGGTTGATATACCGCCGTAATTATCGCTTGAGTTAAAGTACCAGTAATAAACTCCTGCATCCCCATAGGTTGGAATCCATGAGAAGTTACCTGTTGTGGAGTTGAAGTCTCCTTTTGTGGCACTAGTACCATATGTTATGGTATCATTATCTGCATCTGTTGCCGATACCGTGAAGTTTAGCGGCTGTCCCTCATCTACGGTTTTATTTCCAATTTGCAGTTGTACCGGGGCGTTGTTAGGTACTGTGGAATTGAACCAGACCTGAGTCGGGTTAATATTATTGTACGTATCCACAGTCTGGGCGCTGATATTCTGGGTATAATGCGGCGACCATGTGAGGTTGAGATAGTCTGTTGAGCTATTAACGCTCTGCAGCGTCGTGCCATTATCATATCTGAACCACGTGTAATTGAAATCCGCATCTGCGGGGTTAGTCCATGTATTATTTATATAAAAGTTGCCTCCTGCTGTGTTGATGTTAGATACCGATGCCGGTGGAGTGGTATCGTAGATTATCACGTTCACATTTTCGACTGATGCGCCGTTTAACGTAAATACAGAGTAGCCGGTATCAAACCCTGCTTTTGAATAACTGAAGGTATAAGTACCGTTCGGAAGGCCGGTCATCGAATAGTAGCCGGATATATTCGTGGTATTCTGATAGCTGCCGTTCTGCACCAGGACACCTGGCAGTGCTAAAACATTATTATCGAACACGTAACCACTGATATTGTTAGAGCCGCTTGGGCCTGTGGCGCTTCCGGTAATGATTTTTCCGACAGGGATACTTCCACCCCCGCCGCCCCCACCAGTTCCATTACCGGTCTGGTTTGTAACAGTCCAGTTCCATGTCCTTGAGGCCGTGGCAGAGCCATCATCGGCAGTAGCAGTTATGTTATAAGCCCCAATACCTGCATTGGAACTTGAGTAACTTGATGATATTACACCCAATGCTCTAAAAATCTCGGAGCCGTTATTATACCAGTAAATATCAGCAGGCCTGTTCAGGGTTATTGAAAATGCTTGTGCGGTGCCAACAGTTGTAGTGGGGTCGTTAGCAGGTGTTGAATTTATGATTAAAAGAGGCGCTATTATCTCATACGTAACGTCGAAATAAGGTTCCTGGTGTACTTTGAAGTGTATCCCTCCATTGGGTGCAGGCCAGCCTATGGAATGACATGATATGCAGACAAGGCTGCGGTATAAATGAGGAACCATATTGATGTTTGCAAAGAAATTACCGGGATGGGGTGTTGAGTTATACGCCTGGTGGCACTCCTCACAGGTGGTTTTCCTGACCGAATGCTGCTGGGTTGAAAAATTAGCATCATTCCGGCTATGGCAGGTCCTGCACCACGCTTCAAGGGTAGTATTGGAGTTATCATGATAGGGCACTTGAGTCCCGTTTGTAATGTTTGTACTATTTTTGGCAAGAACAACTGCATGACCACCGAGTGAAACTGCTTCGAAGATATCTTCATGGCAGTCTCTACAGGATACGTTCTGTATGTCGTGGTCCCCTCCTGTCCTCTGGGCATTATAAGAGAGGTTCAATGTTCCGATGGTCGTGATACTGGAGATAATCCAGTTACCGTTATTATTCGTAATGGTGTAATCAATATATTCAGCCCTGGAGTAGTTCACCAGCGCATTGTAGGTCGTATGACAGGCTATGCACCCTTTTGAGCCCATAGATGAAAAATCCGTATGCGCTTCGAGTGAGTCGTTCAATTTCTGTGTCGTATTATGGCAGTCCTGGCACGCAGGGTTTGTATTGGTATGATTGGTTGCGGATTTAACGTGACAGAAATCACAGGAAGAAGAGGAATGATTGGTTGACATTGATAGCTGAGCTTTTATATCCCCATGGCACTTTGTGCATTTGTCCTGTACACTCTGGTAGAACTGATGCTCACCACTGATGAATGAGACTGTCTGGCTCAGTGTTGTTACGATTATTGCCAGAATTACTATTATGTATATTTTTTTATTCATCCTATTTTGTAGCCGTGATTATTAGCGGCGTGATAGCCACTCCGTAGAGGCGTGTTTTTTATTTTCATATGATTATTAAAATTACCACGTTGTGACATCAAAGTAAGGCTCTTGATGTACTCTGAAATGCATCGTAGCATTGGGTGCAGGCCAGCCTGTAGATTTACATGCTATGCAGACAAGACTCCTGTATAAATGAGGTACTGTCTTGATACTTGCATATAAGTTATATGGATGGCTTCCCCCATAAGCCTCATGACACTCATCGCATGTGGTTTTGCGTGCCGAGTGCTGCTTGGTCGGAAATTTCGGGTCACTGCCATTGTGGCATGAAAGACACCACGCTTTTAATGTGGTATAGTTGCCTGTATTATGTGTTGACGCCTGTCTTCCGTCTTTTCCGATGACGATTGCATGACCCCCGATTGAGACTGCATCAAAGATATCCCTGTGACAGTCCCTGCATGATGTGTTTTCGCTCAAATCATGATTGCCGCCGTCTCTTTGGGTATTGTACGAAAGATTAAGCGTCCCGATAGTTGTGAAATTAGTGATTATCCATTCGCCACTGCTGTTTGTAATGTCATAATCTATGTAGGCAGGCCTTGAATAGTTTATAACGACATTATAGGTCGTATGGCAGGCTATGCAGCCCTCGGAGCCGAGAACTGCAAAGTCCCCGTGCGCCTCAAGCGTATCGTTCAATAAGACCTCATGGCAATCCTGGCAGACAGGTTTGGTATTGGTGTGGTTGGTCGTGGATTTGCGGTGGCAGAAAATACAGGAATAAGAGGAGTGTATTGCTGAGGCAGACAACTGATTTTTGATATCGCCATGACACTTAGCGCATTTGTCCTGTACAGTCTGATATAACTTATGTTCCCCGCCAATGAAAGAAACGGTCTGGCTCAGGGTAGTTACCAGGATTGCCAGGATTACTATTATATAATATTTCTTGTTCATCTCTTACCTGCCATGGACATTAATAATGCACTAAAGGCTATTATGGTTATGACATATCCCCAGGTTCGTATAACCTGGAACATCTGCTGCAGGAATGTGAACTTGTCACCGTACTTGGAGACCGCACCCTGCTGCGTGAAATCAAGAATAAAATAAGAACCTACACCCTTCAATACAATAGGCTGACCATTGATTACTATAGCTCTTGCGATAATATCATCTTTTGTGGTCCCGTATCCGTCAGCAAGTGGGTTATTATCGCCTTTTGTAGTAATAATATTATTCTGGATACCTATGATCCTGTGGGTTATAGGGTTTTGAACATCTCTTGCTTTGAACGTGGCTATATCACCAACATGTGGTTCTTTAGAGATGGCCTGGGATAGCACCATATCGCCCCGTTCGAACACCGGCTTCATGGAGTCAGAGACAACAACCTGAAAAGTAATGAACTTGAAACCAAATGCTAATATAAGGACTACCAGTACCGCTAGAAGAACAGAATCCTTTTTTCGGGTATCCTTCTGTAGCTCTGCAGGTCTGTATCTGGTTTTCATAAACCAGCCTGAAAGCAAACCCATCACTATGCTGTTCTCTTTTTTGTAAAGATAGAAAACAAACAATAACAAAGTAAAAACCCCTGAGACAAGTATTGCTATTGTAAAATCTATGTCTTTCATTTTCGATCAGGGCTTCTGCCTTTTATCTTTAACTCTTCTTATGCTCCGTATCTTACTTGCAAAATATTCTCCTATACCGGACAGCATCTTTTTCTTTGGCTTATCAGCAGCTACTTTGACCGGGACTTCAACAGGGAGAGCTTCCTCCCCGAATAACCGCCTTCTTAAGTAGTAAAGTGTTCCACCGAACACCATAAATACAAATACAGCAGACACTTTCAGTGGATTTTCTTTAAGCCTTTTCATAATAAGGTTCTCCTCTATCGGTGAGCCTTCGGATTCCTGCACGAACACATTTCTAAACAGTTGAGGTGAGTCGGACACTGTAATCCTGTTTATTCCCATATTTTTCAGAACTACAGGTATCTCGATCGTTTTTTCCTCAAGGTACTGGAGATTTAGTTCAGCAGAGCCGATAGGCACTCTGTTGGAGTAAACAGTGATGGTCTTATTCCCCATCTTCCCGTTATTGATTGCAGTTACAGATACTGTTATATTGCTGCTAATAGCCGCGAACTCTTTATTAACGTTCATCCCTGTGATCTCGATCTTCGGGATATCCAGCCTTGTGGTCTCGGTCTCGTTCTTAATAGAAAATGTCAGTTCAGCATCCTTATATTTCACTTCAGAGATATCTGCCCCGAAGTGCAGCTTGAAGGTACCGGTTTTACCAGCTTTCGCTCCAAAGATAACCTTAGAAGTATTCAGTCCCTTGACAGTAACATCCTGTGTAGACACAAGACTGTTATCTACCAGCATAGCCAGCTTGAACGTTCCATCATCCAAGTAATTATTATCTACCTGTACTACGATACTAAGGTTCTCACCCAGTATCCGGTCTGTGATGTTGTCAGCGAAGTGTACATCATGCAGGAGGAAGCGATCAGGGGGATAAAGCGCCGCTGATTTACTTATCTGGAAGTTGAGAACCGCCCGTGCAACGGGGTCGCCAATGTCTCTCAGAACGCCCATATCCTTGGCGTTGGATCCTGTCTCATAGAATTGTTTATATTTTTCAGGATCAGAGACGATACCATAAGGGTCAGTTGATATGTTGTTTTCAAAGGCATCCTTGTCTATTTGATTGAATACGACTATTTTAACTTTGTAGGTACCATCTATCCAGTCGGACTGGGGATGCAGAGTATAGTAGACAACGTTGGGCTGGTAGCTGCGCTGGAACGAACTCATTTTTTCTACGGCTACAATGTTATCCAGCGGATCGTAGACGACATACATAAAACCAACCGCAGACAGGCGTTTGTAGGACAGGTTCCCGGCATAAGAGTAGATTATAATGTTAGCCTTCGGGTCAGGGGGATATGTATTGGACCAGTGCTTTGTGTAATTATCAATTCCGGCTACCTTTGTTGCTAAATCAAACTTGAACTCGCCCTCGGCAGATGCTAGCTGGATCGAAAGCATCAGGGTGAACATCACCAGGATGAACAGATGTGAAGTTTTATATTTTATCACTTTAGATCACCGTGACGTTGGATACCGCAATTGCCTCACCTGACTGGTTACCAAAGGTCTCTATCCTTGCCCAGTATGCAGTACGGGTTCCATTAATTGTTATATTATATCCATCAGATAGCGTATCTATGCTTATCGCAGCAGGTCGCGACCAGTTTATTGAGACGGCTATGGAAGTATGGCAGGCGATACAATTATCGCTGCTGTTCTGTTCCATACCATACCTGATAAAAGCTTCATGAACAGTATCAGGCGTACTGCTAAGGAACTGCGAGTGGCAGTCAGCACACTGGATGGTTGATGCAGCGTGGGCTAAGGTGCCCGGTGTAGTTACCCTGGAGCCTGCGCCTGTGAGGTTATCCATGCCGTACGGGTATGGATTCACGCTAATTTTTCTCGGATCAAGCGCTTGGTATTGTGTGGACGGGTTAGTGTCTATAGGTGCACCGTTAAAATATGTGGCAGTCTCATTCGCATATACATAATTATACAGTACACCGGTCTCACCAGGTGTCATACTGCCAGCGTACTGGTTATCTACATCACGGAATTGTGCCTGGTCGTTCCCTGCAGCAGCCCACTGATCAATAGTGGTCTCACCCAGGATTGAGTTGGGGAAGTTTCCTCTCTGGAGATTCCCCAGGGTGGTCGCAAGTACCCTGTACTGGATGTTCGTCGTGCTCAATGGTGTGACGTTAATATACAGTATTCTTTCGTAGGCATCATCACCGCTTGCGTACTGTACGCCTTTCTGGACACGGTGGCAGTCCGCACATGTAAAATTGCTATGTATAGAACCGGTATGGACTTCTATTTGCACATCTCCGTGGCATTTCTGGCATGGGACCTGGGAACCGTTCGCATTGATATTATAGTAGCTGTGCTGTCCGCTAAAAAGGGACAGAGTATTCGGGATATACCATAAGGAAATCCCGGCCAGAGCGAACAGAACCCAGAGTAACTTCATATTACTCCCACAGGTAAAAAGCTGTGGTCTTGTATGCAACAGCTCCTGTATGGCTGATAATACGTATCGGCAGTATCAGGACATCTCCCTGTTTTGGCTCATAGCCATCCTTGAAGAATAACCTGAGGTTATATGTGCCTTGTTCATTAAAATTAACGTGTTCCGATGCCCAGTAGCTTGCCGGTGCTGAACTTAATGTGTTTATCCTGGCATTGACGTCTATTTCAGGGAAATTCGGAATTGAATCTACCCTTTTATAGAAAAACGGCACGCCTGATTGCTCAAAAGTTACGTTATTTATCATTGGTGTGCCTTTCGAGGTTACGTTCATGGAAACCTTGAGCACAAGCGCTGGTTTTGTCAGACCATATTCTAGGGCATGCTGGTACAGATAGTACCCGGCTACCGAGAATATCAGCAATACTACTAATATTTTAGCTAATTTAACTGTTCTCTCCTTATCCATTTTTAATTCACCTTCTATCCTTATCCTTTTATTTATTTAATTCCTAAAAGTGCATTAAACAGATTTCTTATGAAATTAAATATAGTAAATCTTTCTAATTTTTCCTTATCAGAGTCATTCGTTGAGGAATATACTTCCCCTCCTTGATAAACTTTGCCTGCCGCCCATGAGCCATGGCATATGGGGCAGGATTTAGCAAGGTTTTTGGCATGGATTAAATGAGCGTCTGTCCCATGGCATGATACACACTTGTATCCGTCGTTTTTTATCTTTAGGACTGTAAAATTATCCTCGACATGACATTGTGTACAGTTCACGGCGCCGTGACCGTTGTGGAAAATCTCCCTCTCATCCCCATTTGCTGTAGTATTACCTATATGACAGGCTGTACATATCTTCGGATTATGTTCTGTCTGCAATTTGTTTACATCAAGTCCGTAGTAATGGCAGTTTTCACAATTGACTTCACCGGCATCTGCACCAAGGGTCTCCACATGGCATCCGGTACATGGAACGGGCTTATGTGATTCAGGCATTTCAGCCTTTGCATACCCTGTGATAAGTAGAATGAAGATTAAAAAGTACAGGGGTTCAATTTTTCTAAATATGCTCATTGTTCGATTCAATACGAAACATATCGGAAAAGTAGTATAAATAATTAACTCCAGGATAGAAAAGATTTATAATGATTTTTAAGGAGAATATTATGTAAGTATATCCCCATTCAATTATCGAATTAAACGTTTTATCACTATTTACAAGGCGTTACTCTTCTAATTCAATTAATCACTTTATTCCTAATAATGCATTAATTAAACTTTTTATAAAATAAAATGCCGTAAACCCTTCGTATTTTTCCTTTTTTTCGGACTTATCCGATGATGGAGATTCTTTCCCCTGATAAGATTTGCCTGCTGCCCATGAGCCGTGGCATATGGGGCAGACTTTAGGGAGGTTTTTGACATGAATTGAATGAATCTGAGTTCCATGGCATGATACACACTTAAATCCATCGCTTTTTATCTTTATAACATTAAAATTATCTTCGGTATGACAACGGGTACAGCTTACGACATTGTGACCATTGTGGAAAATTTCTCTAGTAGTGGCATTGATTAACGTATTTCCCATATGACATGCCGTGCATATTTTTGGATTATGGCGATCCTCCAGAAGAGGTACATTCAACCCGTTACCATTCAACGTATAATCATGACAGTTATCACATTCTCCGACATACGCATTGAAACCTTCCTGATGGCATCCTATGCATGGAACGGGCTTGTGCCCGTCCGGCATATCAGCCTTTGCAAATCCTGTGATAAGTAAAATGAAGATTAAAAGATACAGTGGTTCAATTTTTCTAAATGTTCTCATTGTTCGATTCAATACGAAATATATCTGGAACAGCAGTATAAATAATTAACCCCAGGATAGAAGAGATTTATAATGATTTTTAAGCTAAAAAAGAAAAAAGAGAAATGGGAAAATCCCATTTCATTTACTGTGTTTGTAATGCTGACGAATTGTCGGTGGTTGTATGGTCCATGCCAGTGACCTGTGCACCCTGTGTGCCGTTAGAGTTTACAAGGTACAAAGTTTTGTCTGCAGTCCAGTTATAGTCCTTGGGGCCTGTTGCAAATGCTCCGCCGGTACCGTTGCCGAATTCTACGACATTAACTGTACCCTTGGAATCGAAGTTTCCAACGCTCCAATTACCGTGGTTAGCGCTCCCGCCGGCTCCACCTGTGAATGCATTGGCATCGAGTGTCAGCATGTACTTCTTCTGGAAGTTGATGCTTACTGCAACGTGTGTGTGACATCCAACGCAGGCATCGTTAGCTGCACCGTAGCCAAATCTCAGGACTCCTCCAGTGGCTCCTACGAAGTCTTTGTGCGCTTCCGTACTACCTGTATCGTTGCCATATGTGGTCAGACCGAATCCACCTGCAGCAAGGTTCCGCTCCCTTAGTCCACCTGAACCATAGTGGCAGGCATTACAATCGCTTGCAAGCTCTCCGTTCATTATCCAAGTCTCATGTTTATATGGTGGTCCACTTTCGATCACATATCCTGCAATACCGGTTTCCTTTTCTCCGCCATGGCATTCCATGCATGAGACTAGCGATGCTGCATGGTACTGTGAACCTGGTGTGACTTCTCTTGAACCTGCATAATCATAGACTGCAGCTGTACTTGAAGTCCAGTTAACTGCTCTGGGATTGAAAGCGGCGTCCTTTGTAGATTGGGTGTCTTTCGGTACTCCATTAGGCCGGAGTGCTACTTCGGCGCTGCTGGAATAGTTGTATATTGTGCCAGCGGTACCAAAAGTCGTCAGGCTGCCCCTGTAATTACCCTGGTAATCCCGGTATGCAAGTTGATCTACGAAATTTGTGCCATCCAGATTTTGTACATCCGAGGCTGTCGCATTCCAGTTGCTTACATTCATACCAGTCCTATATGTTATAGACTTCGGGAAGTTTCCTCTCTCAAAATTCTGTACTGTGGTTACGAGTTTAATAGAGCCAGTGCCCGGAGCTACGGCAGCATATGTGAGTTCTGCTGATGCGTCGTCACCGCTTGAAGCGCCTGCCTCAGCCCTGTGGCAGTACTCGCACTTGAAGTTAGCGTGTGGTCCAGACGTATTTGTTGTTGCTGAATAACCACTGCTTAATTCTGCTTTTACATCACCGTGGCATTTAACGCACGGTACCTGGTTACCTGTTGCATCTATGTTGTAGAAGGAGTGCTGCCCTGCAAACAATGCCATCGTAGATGGAAGAGCAAATACGCCTACGCCAACAAGCGCAATCAAGGCTAAAGTAAATTTACTATTCATGTTTCTTTTTCACCTCTATTCTATCCTATTCCTACCCATGTTTCCCCAATTTGGGGTGAATTTGGGTATAATTATGTATTGCTCAGGTTGGTATATATATTTATCGTTTCAAGTTTATAATAATACTCATGATGAGCATCATATCATAAAAACAGTTACTGCAGCATAAATATCCCAATAAACTCCATAACAAAATAATCCTTTCGCTTGAGGGTTCATTACGAGCAATATAACCTCCCCAAAACTCAAGTATTCCTAAGGCTCCAGCATAGCTTGATGAAATTCAAAATTTCATCCATGCCAAGTTTGGATTCTCCGGTTTTCCTGTTGATGAATGTTATCGGTATTTCAATAACAGTTAATCCGGGAGATTTTGCCAATACTTCAAGCAGCAGTTTATATCCCATCGGTTTGAGTTTGCCGTCAAGACGCTCAAAAGTTTCTTTTTTGTAAAGCGCAAATCCCGACACAGGGTCTTTGACAGATAAGTTAAAAAAGAGATTTACAAGAACAATAGCGATCCTGCTTATGATTCTTCTTTTCACAGGCCAGCATATCGTTCTTCCGCCTTTTATGTAGCGTGACCCTATTATAATATCAGCCTCTTTGCGGCGATCGATCAATCGCTTTATATCCTCAGGTCTATGCGATAGGTCAGCATCAATCATTAAAAGGTAATTTCCTTCCGCCATGCTGAATCCTTCAAGTATCGCGCTTCCCAGACCGAGCTTACCGCTGCGTACCACCAGTCTGATCCTATTATCTTCACAGCTTATTTTTCGAACAATTCCGGCTGTCCCGTCCGGGCTATTATCATCTACTATTATTATTTCATAATCATAACTTTCAAGTGTTTTTGAAACTGCCTGTAAAAGATTCCCTATGTTTTCGCTTTCGTTGTATGTAGGTACAACAATTGATATTTCTGGCGGCATAGAATTTATTTCGATGAAATGTGGTTGCACGGCGTTATCCAACTATCTTTCGCATTCCTTGAGGTGGGTTATTTACTGCAAGGATGCAGGGGACTGAAAATTTGGCCAGTAAGCAACAACGGTCATTATTAAACCAACAGATATAAATAGTATGTTGATTTACCTTGATTAGGACAATAATTGGTGATCATATGGATAGGAGAGGTAACTTTAGTTATATATGCTCGATGTTGAAATCCGATAAACAAAAACTTACTGCCCGCATTATTACAGGCGCAACGGTTTTATTTTTGATTATCGCAGGTACCCCTTTTTTTAATATGAATACAAATGGAGTAAATGCCGCATCCAACCCTTATGCATCTCCTTCTATTTCCAACCTGGCAAACTCCGGACCCACTTCCAGCGGCTCTTTTATATTCTGGGACACCAATGTATCCGCAAATAACAGGGTATATTATGGTCTGAATGAAGCCAATGTCAATAACCTGACAAACGGGAGCTGGAGTACCTGGAATAATAATACATTTAATGTAAGTATAAGACTATCAGGTCTGTCTGCGAATACCACTTACTATTATAAGCCTGAGAGCTGGTATTTAGGCGCAGCCAATGATTCGATATCTCCCAGCTTGCTTGTGACTCTCAAACCCGGAGTATGGACAAGTCCCTCGGAGTACATGGTCAGCCCGCCCGGATGGACCGGCTCGCCTGTAAACTTCCGTACAGTCAACATATCAGCAGCGATCCTGAATGATATCGGTCGTTATATTACCGGTCTATCTCTTGAAGCTGTTATATATAATAGTACAGGCGGCGAAATTGGAAGAGCTAACCTGAGCGGTACCGGTCCTTATTTAGGGAACTTCACACTGCCTGATTATCTGGATGAGGGTGGGTATGTAATAAGGATCACCGGTTATCCCAATGTGGCAGGAGAGTTCAGCGTCCTTAGATGGGGCTGCGCCAATTGTCACACGAATAATTATCCATCTACGTTCAATCCCTTAACAGCTCATCCAAGACATTTCGACACTACGGACATTACATCTCTAAATGTAGTCCATTGTGCAGATGATGCGTGTACATCCCAAACCACATATACTTCCATATCGCAATGCGATGGTTGTCATGCTTTAAGTTATCCCAATCCACAGATGTTCCCCGGAGTACAGCATCCTCAGTCGGGTGCATGCAGCGATTGCCACAAATCACCATCAGGTGGAAATGCAGCTCTTGCATGTGTGAACTGCCACAATGATATAACAACAACTGATAGTTATCTTTCCCCGCGTTACGGTCAGGATAGGCACTATTCGAATGCAACATGTAACGATTGCCATGGTACTCTAACTTCATTAACCACCAAACCGAACTGTACATCCTGTCATCCCAGACCGGGATCAATTCTGAACAACACAAATATCCCCGGTTCCATTGAAAATACATCACATTCCCTAAGTCAGACTGTATCCTGCGGTCTATGCCACAACCGCGAGCATGATGTGAAGTCCCTCCAGACTCTGGATATAACAGTATGCAGGACATGCCATCCAGGCATAAATCATAACGGAGGAGCGCAATGCACAACCTGCCACGGAAGCGATCCGCACAGAATCACATTCGCAGGTGGAACTGACTGCGTTGGTTGCCACGGTACAAACTATACAGGTGCAAATCCGATGGTAAGTGCGACATTTTTGGTTGATATAAACGCCTTTAATGATTCCATCCATCAGAACATTAACAATACTCCGCCGGATACTGTGAATAATAACGACTGCTGGATGTGCCATTACCAGCAGGATATGAACCGCTCGCATATAAGGAAGTGCGGCGATTGTCACAGGAAGCCGAGCCAGTGGCACGGTAATGCGAACGTTACCACCAACTGGTCATTGATCTGGTGAGAGGTAGGTAGAAAATTGTAGTAGGCTCAGTAGGTTTGTATAGTGAATGGACTGATTCAGATACAAACCTCTGCCTTTTTTAATGTGGCGTAAGAAATGTAAACTTGAAATTTACTTGAAATCTAATTGAAGCAGCTAGTTTATTACATTGAAGTCATTTGTATTTTCAGGCATTTTTCTACCCTGGACTGAACAAAGATAATTTATATCTTGAGAGTATATCAACAAAAAAGGCAAATTTAAATATAAGATATGATTATGTTTGAAATCCTGACTAAAAAAAGCAACTAATGAGAATGCAATGAGCAAAAAAATTCTTTTAATAACACCTCCCTATCATTGCGGCGTACTTGAGTCGGCAGGCACATGGATGCCGCTTGGCATGGTATATGTGGCAGGCAGCCTTCAAAATGCCGGGTATGAGGTCAGGATATACGACGCCATGTCAAAGTTCCATACGTTCGATGATATTAAGAACTATATAAAAAGGTCTCATCCGGATGCTGTAGGGACGGCCGCATACACATCGAGCCTTTATGATGCCGTAGCGGTCCTCCGGATAGCCAAGGAGGTAAATCCCGGGATAATCACACTATTGGGCGGCATACACCCTGCCTTTTGCTGGGAAGAGATACTTCAAAAAGATGGTAATGCAGTAGATTATATCATTCGCGGCGAGGGTGAGATAACAACCACGGAACTTCTTGACTACATTTTTTCTGGCAAGCACCCGGATCTCCCAGGGATTGCCTTCGCAAGGGATGGAAAGATTACATGCACAGTTGATCGGCCACTCATAAAAGACCTTGACTCTTTACCGACGGCATGGAACCTTATCGAATGGAAAGATTACACATTCAAGACCAAGAAAAACTCCACGCTGGCAGTTGTTAGTTCATCCAGGGGTTGCACACAGAAATGCACCTTCTGTTCCCAGAGGCTCTTCTGGAAAGAGAAATGGAGAGCGCGAAGCCCTGAAAACTTCGTCTCCGAGTTAGAATACCTGAACAATACTTATGGTGTGGATGTTGCCATGATAGCGGACGAAACCCCCACGTTTGACCGCAAACGATGGGAAAGAATCCTGGATTTGCTTATTGAAAAAAAACTTGACCTCGAACTGTTAATGGAAACCAGGGTGGATGACATCCTGCGTGATAAAGATATAATAAATAAATATACAAAAGCAGGTATCCTTCATATCTATGTCGGCGCAGAATCAGCAAGCCAGGACACGCTTAACCGATATCATAAGAACCTTAGAATCGAGCAGTCCAAGGAAGCAATTGATATAATCAATAATGCCGGGATTATCTCAGAGACATCTTTTGTCCTCGGTATGCCTGATGAAACACCGGAATCCATAGAGGCAGCACAAAAACTGGCACAGTATTATAATCCCGACCTGGCATTTTTCCTTGCCATAGCCCCGTGGCCGTATTCTGATATCTATCCTGAACTTGCCCCGTATATTGAAGAATTCGACTATTCAAAATACAACCTTATTGAACCGATAGTCAGACCCAGTAACATGACACGGGAAGAGCTCAACAGGCATCTTCTCAGGGCGTTCAGGGAGTTCTACATGGATAAGCTCGGGAGGATAGAGGAGATGAGCGAGTTCAAGAAAAACTACATGATTGACGTAACAAAGTTACTGATTGAAGATTCATACCTCTCAAGCCAGATGAAGGGAAAGATGCCCCAGAAGGTGAGGGAATTTATAGATAAATATGTTCTCAAAATCAAGAGTTAGGGCTGATTTTAGCACTTTCAAGCGTCTCATTTAATTTAACAAGGAACTCATCTGTCGGGATGTATCCAGGTATCCTCGATATCTCTTCGCCGTCTTTAGTAAAAAAAATCATATAGGGGGTACTCCGGACATTGAGGTTGGAAGCGACATTTTTTTGTTTGAACGTATCTATCGATATAAGAATGAAATTTTTACTGAGGATGTCCATGACTTTTTTATCGGACAACGATTCTTCTTCGAATTTTATGCACCACTCGCACGTCTCAGATCTGAAATACAGAAAAATCGGCTTACTGAGATTCTTTGCATGTTCAGTTCCCTTATCTATTGATGTGTAAAACGAGAGACCGCCAAGTTTGATGAAGTCTCCTTCAGTTTTTGAGAGTGAATCCTGCCACCAGTTCGCAATTAAAAACAGTGCCATGCCGAGAATAATTATTGATATGAGCTTATTTGCCGGAGTCATTTTTTGTTTACATCGTCTGCAAAGTTATTTATACTTAACTTGGTTTAATTGAATATCTTATGAACCCGGAAATCCATTTCAAAGAACGGAATTATAATAACATATCAAGTAAGGAAAGATAAAATAATGGATTTTAATGCAGGAAAAAAAGTATCCAATTTTTTTAAATCCCGGAAGCTTGCTATAGTTCTTATTTTTCTTATTATTATTTTTTCAATAATAGGGACGCATATACCGCAGAAATCACAGCTCAAGCCTGATGTTTACAACACCTGGAGAAACAATCATCCTTCCCTGGCTGCATTATTTGAGAAACTCGGTCTGACAAATCTTTTTTCATCATTTATATTTATAAGTCTTGCATCGCTTCTTTTTATAAATACCCTCTTCTGTACGTCAAATATGTTCAGTACCGCTATTAAAAGATCGGGTAAAAAACAATTCCAGAATAAAGCTTATATCAGCGGGCTTGAAAATAGCACATCGATCAGGGCAGGAAAAGAGGGCGGTCAGGTCAGTTCTTTAATAAGTTCTGTACTCAGGTCGTGCGGGTATAAAGTAACTCAGGAAGAAAACCGCATGTTTGCCGAAAAGAACAGGATCGGAGCATTTGGTACGCCGCTGTTCCATGCCTGCATACTTTTTATCATAGTTGCCTCGGTATATGGAGGTGTATCCAGGATGGAAGGGGATATGCGATTAATAGAAGGGCAGACACTTTCGGAGGAGCATGGGAATTATATGTTTATTAACGAAGGTCCTTTTTTTTATGAAAAACACCAGGGATTCGATATCAATCTTGAGAAGTTCTATCCTGATTATAAGGATGAAACTGGGACATCGCGTGGACCTGCAGGAAAGCTTGATATAACAGAGAACGGACAGAAAGTAAAAACGGATATTGTCTATTCAAACCATATGATGACATATGGGGGTTACACTTTTCTCGGAAATGTCTATGGCCTGGCGCCCCTGCTGATTTTAAGGAACCCGGATGGGACGGTCTACTCAGGCTCTTATATAACAGCGTCTGATAATGATAACAGCGGGAGGTATGTTACGTATTTTGAAATGGGAAACACTGGACTTAAGGGCGGTTTGATGGTGTATATGACCTCAAATTTAACGTCAGAAAAAATTATGGAGTCGGATGTGAAACAAACTCCAATCCTGTTCCTTAAGGTATTTGATAGAGGAAAGGAGATATACAATGGGACGCTGAGACTCAATGATACAGTCAAGATATCCGATAAATATCTTAGTTTCTATGACATAAAGTACTGGAGTAATTTTTATGTCGTGAAAGATGACGGTACGCTTTTAGTGTACGTTGGAATCGGGCTTTTAACCCTGAGCCTGGTGATATCTTTTTTTATAATCCCTAAAAAGGTCTGGGTCGATCTCGTTAAGGACGAAAACAACAGCGCGATAGAAATCTATATCGGAGGAAGGGCGGATAAGTTCAGATCCCTGTATGAAGAAGAGTATTGCAGTATTGTAAACAAAATCAAAGAGAGGTTATCAAATGGGACAGATTGACTGGATCATGTACCTGACAGCCACAACGCTATATGCGATCAGTTCAATTTTGTATATATACTGTCTTGTTTTCAAGAAAGACGAAAAACTAAATCTAGCGGTCAGCGCCGCACTTGTCGGATTGCTGTTCCACAGCGTATCCATAGCTTTGCGGTGGATAGAAACAGGACACGGGCCTTATATAAGCATGTTCGAGGTCTTATCAAAATTTGCCTGGTTTTCAGTTGTCATTTTCCTGCTAGTCCAGCAAAAAATTGAAAAGATAAAGATTGCCGGCTTTATAGTAATGCCTGTATCGCTGTTGATTATGGGTGTAGGTTCAACATATTCAAGGGATATTCAGATGATACCTGCCTCTCTTCAAAGCTACTGGTTGATAGCCCATGTGGGTTTTGCAAGTCTTGCCTTCGGCTCGATACTGGTGGCTGTGGGAGTAGCTGCACTTTATATTTTGAAAGAACGTCATTCAAATAACGCCGGAACGGAAATAGAAAATGATGATTCGTTTTACAATAAACTGCCCCGGTTAAAGGTTATGGACGAACTGATATACCGTTTCGTAGCTTTCGGGCTGCTGTTTCTTACAATAATGATAGGTGCCGGCGCCATCTGGGCGAACCAGACGTGGGGCAGGTACTGGGGCTGGGACCCCATAGAGACATGGTCTTTGATCACATGGCTCACATACGGGATTTGCCTGCATCTGAGATTGAATGTCGGATGGTCTGGAAGGAGGATAGCATGGTTAATCATTTTCAGCATATTCATCCTGGCGTTCTCATTTTTAGGTGTTGGATATGTGTACTCAGGCCTTCATACAAGTTATTTAACTTCATGAAATTTAAATCTTCTTGAATAAATCTTTTGAGGTAAATAATTATGAATCTAAGAAAAACCGCAGTTGTTCTGAATGGCTTTATCCACGACCTTGCTACAGGTTATTGGCTATCTTCCCTGATCGTAATCATGTTTTTGCACAATTTCCAGGAAAAATATACTGCGGTGGCTGACATTATAAATATAATAGAACGATTCTTCTTCTGGAACATTTTGGGGACAACGGTGGTAATTTTTGCCACAGGTGGAATACGTACTTTTACATATCTGGACAATTTTTATGGGGCAGACATAGAAAAGACCAGGCGGAAAATGCTGGTAATCAAGCATATTCTATTACTAATAATTTTTGGCATTAGTGGCTATTTTGCCTACAGAATGACTTTTCATTGAATGAGGACATCCCAAAACCTAAAGCTGTGGATAAAGATCAAGCCAATCCTGCCACCAAGCTTTTTTCAAACAGATTTTGTTAATTAAAAATAATGATAAATAACCCTGGGAAATCGAAACATATTTAACTAAAGAAATTATTCAGAAATACAGATAGGATTACGGAACAGTAGTTCCCTATGGGTGTACCTAAAATGGACTACGTTGATTGTTAAACAAGGATAGGATGGAAAAAATGATATCAGAAGATGACCAGGGATACAAAAATACACTAAGTATAGTAAGAATTTTGTCGTCGAATCATGTACAAGAGAAACATGCAAGAGTATTGCGGACATTAATCATTTTTACACTGGTTATCGCGGTTTTCAGCGGGGGGGCAAGCGCAGCCATAGATCGAGATGCTTTAAGGTGTAATAGTGGCACTTCCATAGGCACTGATACTACTGATAGCGCTTGTGGCAGCACTTATAGCTCCTTCAGAACTGGATTACTTTTAGATCCATCGGGTACAACCAGCAGTACTATACAATTTTCTAGTTTTAGCGGACAACAGATGTATGCATTTTTTGTAAACAATTCAGCTTATTCAACTGATACAACTGTTACTGGTATTAATGGTTCAATCTCTATGGATCATGGCAGTGGTTATAGCGGAACAGTATATGGAAAATTAGAATTTGGATATTACGACCCGAGTGGAGCTCCAGATAATTTCGTTAACTTGTTTAATTCGAGTGAAACAACAGGAGTATCATCCAATACACAAAATTCATATCCGGTATCTTTTAGCAGCTCATCTGGTATTATTCCGGCTGGTAAAAAATCAGCTGTACGCATATGGATGAGAACAACATCTAGTATAGCGCCAAGATTCTATACTTATCGAACAACCAGTGGTTATGATAGCTCAATTAGGGTAGATATTGCGACTTCAATTGTTTCTTCATACAATATATCAGGCTACGTGACAAACAAAACCAGCGGTTCTCCTCTGAGTGGAGCCGTAGTTCAGACCAATACGGGTCTAAGTACGACCACAAATGCCACCGGCTATTATAACTTCGGGAATCTATCCAATGGCACATATACGATAAACGCAACCCTCAGCGGTTATACCACAAACTCTACATCTACAACTATCAATGGCGCAAATGTCATCAATGCCAATATCCCCTTATCACCTCTACCGCCTGGACAAACGTATCAATTGTCTGGCTACGTTACTGATAAATCAAGCAGTGCAGCCATATTTGCTGCAACTGTTACTCTGAATATAGGCTCAAGCACTGCCACAGATTCTGCAGGATATTATAGCTTCATGGTGAACAATGGCACCTATAATATAACAGCCAGTAAGACTGGTTACACCGATAACTCTGTTACAAAAACAGTAAATGGCGCTGCGGTGAGCAATGCTAATATTTCGCTTACACTGATGCCTCCCACGCAGATGACTGGGAGAATACTGGTAGCCAGTAATAGATACGTCGTCCTTGACGACCCCAATACAGGTTCTTTCAACGGAACAGGTTTCAAGAATCCGTCCAACAACTGGGGAACTAATTACTTTTTGGGGAACGAGACAACAATAACGATGTGGGCAATGGTGCTCGACCAAAACGGGATGCCGGTGCCGAATACCAATGTGAATTTCACCCTTAAAAACCCGCTTGGTACCACGGATTACACGTTGACTAAATCAACTGATAGCAACGGACTTGTCAATGTTACCCATGACTTGAATGGTGCAAACTATTATGGGAAATGGCAAATCGTAGTTAATGCTACAGCTTTTGGCTTGAATGACAGCACTTCATTTATCTACAACTGGTGGGGCTGCGGCGGAGGGGCGGGCTGCGGTGGGCATGGATCTCAAACCTTGACTACAGGAGCGCCAATTAACTCACCTTATTTGAGCGGACATGATGCTGTTGTAGGTCGAGATGGTGCGCACCAGTCGTCCAATGTCTGTATGTATTGTCATCTTTCATACAATGGGCAGGGTTCCACTCCTTCCATGAACACTTCGGATGTACATAGCAATCTGACCTGCGATAATCCGAGCTGTCATGGAAGTATCAGTCAGCATACAACCAATATGGTAATAGGTTCATGCAGCAACTGCCACAATAGAACCGATCTATCAAAGAAGACCACATTGAACGGCATAGTCTCTAATTATTCCACTACTTCAGATTACCATGATACAAATTCGACTATTCCCTGTATCATCTGCCACGGACCAATGCACAACATAACAAAGCCGGATGAATCCCAGCGGTTCATTAAAAATAATATCACAGAAGATAGCCAATGTACGACCTGCCATCAAAATTACAACAAACACAATACAAGTGTGAACTGCACACTCTGTCACAGTGATGATGTACATGCCATACAGGTCTTTTCACAGAATGCTGGATATGTAAATCACGGCAGCCCCAATCAGGGCAACTGTACTAACTGCCATCAGAATGCCACATTCCTGGCATTATTAAAATCCCAGCCAAGTGCAGGAAATTACACAGGCAGAAATGCACCCCAGATTCCGGTACCACTGAACCACAGCACTGACCCTCTAAACGGTTCCCTGTGGGATGGTGCTCAGCCAAGCTACTGGGTCAATACAAGCCAAACAAGTGCATGTTATTACTGTCACGGGAAATCGCTCCATAATGTTTCTGCACTGGGGAATATCAACACGATCAAAGGGACGAACAGTCTAAACCAGAACCTTACAGGCAGCACATGGTGTGCAAATTGCCACTACGGAAATGCACCTAATTATACAGGAAACCTGTTCAACCCACAGCCTCCAGAGATAACAAATAAGAGCGGACTTGTGCCTGCAACATCAAGTGATGGTACTTCTTTCTACAACCACTCAGGTGTTCTTTCGTCAAGTTATGATGACACTACCTGTAAGGGTTGCCATAATAACAATCTTAGTGCTAGTGCGACTTCTCTTAATTTCAGCCATAATGTGAAGATTGGATCATTAGGAGGACCTGATTGCATATCCTGCCATAATATTGGAGGTATTACTCAACATATTGTAAATAATACGGCTATGGATATAGGAGTACATGTCAATATTAACAGTAATTCGGTTAATGGAACTGGAATAAGTTCAGAAAATAAGAAATGCTGGGCATGTCATCAGAGTAATGGTCAGCAACCCATCGGAATGGGTGATAGATATAGCAACCCATACAAGTGTAATGACTGCCATAATGGAACTGCACCATATCCCAATGTGAGCGGTGCTCCGATTGTAAGTAATCACTTCAGATCTGGGCTTAATATAAAGGCACAAGGAAGTGTCCCAGATGACAGTAGTTCCTGTATAGCATGTCATAATACAGGGGAAATGAAAGTGATATACACAGGGGACAATGCTGGTACAAACTTCTCGTTGCCATCACATTACGGTATGAAGAGAACAGATTTGACTGGGTTGACACAGACGGCATATTGTATATATTGTCACAACAGTTCTACTGAAAATGTGGCATTTGGTGTGAGTGATTTCAATAATTCTATTGTAAACCACTCTGCAAGACCGGAAACTGCACAATGTGCAGATTGTCATGATACGATAAAAGAGGGCCTTGCAAGATTGCACAACAGTACACTGATAAAACCAGTGAGCAATGATACTTTATGTAAGACATGTCATGGTCCTGGAGGAAGCGCTCCCATAAATGGTAAGGTGGAGCATAAGAATCTGTACTGTACAGAATGTCATGCAAATGGGACTGTACAGTTAGCAGGTAAAGATATACATGGCATAAAGTATTTGGCACAGAACAATACCTTCTCAACGTCAAATTCAAGTGCTGTGGACTGTGTGACATGTCACCAGACAACAAACGTAGACTCTTCGCTTGTCGGTTTCGTTCCACCCAAGATGATGAATCCTCTGCATCACAGCAATAACATCTTGAATGGAACAGTTTGGGGTAACTATTGGATACCTGGGACGAATACAGCATGTACATACTGTCACAGCGATACAAAGCATAACGCAACACCACTTGGAAGAATTCTCCAGTGGAATCCTAATTACACGATGTACGGTTTGATAGATGCCAATACGTCGTGTGCAGACTGTCACTATAAGAGTTCGGGCAACTATTCAATAATGCAAAGCGTATTTACGTCCAGTGGATTACCGATACCTCCTGAAATAACTAACGGCACTAGCTGGAATGGGAATATTAACTATTATAATCATTCGCTAGGTGTCTATAATGATAAGACTTGCAAGAGTTGCCACGGCTCGCTGCTGAGCAGTAGTGCCAATATGAGTGGGTTCCTGCATAATACCGCTCAAGGTAAAGCAGGCGGCCCGGATTGTATCTCATGCCATAATATAGGTGGTATTGCCGGTGCAGGAAGACTTGTAAACGTCAGCGCCATGAACGACAGCAATGCCATACATAAGAACCTGAACAGTGGTGCTGTAACATCTCTCTCAGCAGAAAACAAGAAATGCTGGGCATGCCATGGTGATGGCAGTGAATCTGTAGGCGGGCATCCATCTAATTACAAGACACCTTACAGGTGTGCGGATTGCCATGTCCCGTCTGCAGGACAAAATACAAACTTCACGCCCAACAGCATACTCAACGTCACACAGCACTACTGGAACGGTACCAGCATCAAGACAGCAGCCGTAGCCTCGTGCTATGATTGTCATAACAAGAGTGAAATGATGCTCGGTCAGAACCTTGATCCTGACGGTTCAGCAAGTGTATACGGTGGAGCAAATGGTGGAAGCAACAGCACAAGTCACTATGGCAAGAAGCGCTCAGATTATCCAGTTCAGGGAACTAACGAGTATTGCTATCAGTGCCATAGCAACCCATCAACAGTGTTCCCATTCATAGATAATGCAAACAAGACCATAGCAAATCACTCAACCAACTATGCATCAAGTCCTAATTGTGCTGACTGCCATGCCACACAGGCAGGCAGGATACATAACAGCACGCTGTATAAACCGGCGTTCAGTCTGCCCAACTCAACATTCTGTCTGAACTGCCATGGGGCTAACGGCACTGCAACTATAAAGAATAAGGAGCAGCATAATGGAACTCTTGACTGTACGCAGTGCCACTTAAACAACAGCAGGAGCATCCATCCAGTACAGTATCTCCAGCAGGACGGCGTAAACTGGGACACGGCGAAGACAAACGCAGTTAACTGTACCAATTGCCATCAGTCTAAATTACCAGGGTTCAGCACAGCTCCGATAATCCCTGATCCATTGAAGCATAGTGCAAGCCTTTCAAATGGCACAATCTGGGGCACGTACTGGACATCAGAGCAGGGTTCATGTTATTACTGCCACGGTAATACGAAACACAATAATACTGCTTTAGGTCTTATCAGCAATCTCACACTTGATTCAAACAACACAAAGAATGGCGCTCTCCAGACAACCACATGGTGCGCAGATTGCCATTACAGCGACGCGGCCAATACCAATTATCTTGGTAGCCAGTGGAGCCCTGTGCCTCCGACAATCACAATCAATAATACAGGCAAGAGTGGCTGGGAGAACCATACCAGTTATGTAGCCAGTGGATACAAGGATGAGAAATGCAAGTCATGCCATGCCCTGAATGGAGCATACGGAACCACATCGTTGAACTATTCACACAGCCTCAATGTGGGAGTAAGTGGTGGTGCTGATTGTATAAGCTGCCACTATGTAGGCAGTCCGTACCACAACATCGATACAGTGGCTGCTAATGTCAGTGTCCATTCAGGTATGAACAGTAATAATGCGACCAGCGCAGGGTTTGCAGCGATTGACGGTGCCTGCTGGGCATGCCACGATACAGACGGTAATGTTACAAACAACCCGAGCAACCAGATAATGGGCGATATATATAATACGCCCAAGAAATGCGATGACTGCCACCTCGCCTCTGGTGCCTATTATTCGCAATCAGTAACATGGGGCGGTCCTACAGTTAGTGAACATTACTATAACGGAAGCCAGATAAAAGCCGGGAACTCAAACTCGAACATTGCATCATGTATCAACTGCCACGAGAATGTCAGCGAGATGATAATCAATAACAGCGATCCTGATTACGGCACATTTGCCGGTGATGGTATCAGGCTCACAGGCGGGAACATGAGCTTCTATCATTATGGCAAACCAAGAACAGACCTGCGCACATGGGATTCAGGTCAGGCTGAAAACTGCAGCTATTGTCACCAGAACACAAGTACAGCATTTGCAATCGGAATGCTCAATCCCGGCTACAACAGTTCAATCCAGAACCACAGCCAGACCCAGGCTTCACCCGGTTGTTACAATTCAACCTGTCATAACAGCGGCTGGATACACAACAATACTCTTACCAGACCTGCATTGAATCCGGGCAGCACAGCGACGTTCTGCCAGAACTGCCATACAACCAGGCAGACACATAACGGTACACTGGATTGCAGCAACTGCCATATCAACCAGAGCAGCAGCGATACTATCCACCCGATAAAGTTCATCCAGAATACCGGAACCTTTGATACAAGCAGAGCTCAGGCAGCCAACTGTACCAACTGCCATCAGGGTACAGGCGTTAGCGGGTTCGATGGAGCACCGAAAGTACCTGAACCAGTGAACCACTCGACAGCTCTTAGTGCAGGTCAGAAATGGGGCAATTACTGGGACAATACTTCGCAGATAACAGCATGCTATTATTGCCATCAGAATGAGATCCACGAAAACAATACAGGTCTTCTTGGTAATGTTTCAGTCATAGGTGGCTCAAACACCTTTAATAACCCGGATCTTGCAAACTCTACATGGTGCGCGAACTGTCACTATGCAGGAGCCCAGGATTATAAAGGGAATCTGCTATCTGTAGTTCCGCCTGAGATTACCAATTCAAGCCTTGTGGCAATTGATGGAACGCTCTTCTTTAACCACAGCGGACTTACGAATTTCAACGATTCCAATTGTAAGAACTGCCATGGACGTGCTTTATCTGGATATTCAGAGACTTCCCTGAACCTGTCGCACAGCATAAGCGAGGGAGGAGGAGATAATTGTATTGACTGTCATGGCACAAATTACATAGGGGCATCACCATCGGTAGCTCGAACCTTTGTAAATATCTCAGCCTTCAATGAATCCATCCACCAGAACTTAAACATGACCCCGCCGGATACTGTGAGTAATCTTGACTGCTGGTCGTGCCACTATAATAAGGACATGAACCGCCAGAATGTAAAGAAATGCGGCGACTGCCACAGGAAGCCGAGCCAGTGGCACGGTAATGCCAATATTACAACCAACCTGTCAGAACTCTGGTAAGAGGATAGAAACAGGCTTGAGCTGCAAGGGGAGTGGGTAGTATTAGCGTAGCTGGGGAAACTGTGTTTTACAACCAGGTGCTTATCCGGCTGATATAAATCGAAAGATTTAAAGCATCAGGTTGTCAATAGTTTATTAAAACGGGATAGAGGTTGGAATTATGGATAGGATAGTAGATATGAGTGGAACCCGTAAATCAAATAATTATAACAGGTCATTTATTTTAACAATGATTACATTGATTCTTATCACTGCAGCCCCCGGTTATGCAACACCGACCGCCAATATATCAGGAAACATAACTCTCATAACCAGTCTGGGACAGAACTGGTACCAGCAGGGAATCAACGGGCTGGATAGCAATGGTTGGGGATGGACATTCTTTGACGAAAGCTTCTCAAATAGTGGATACTCAAGTGGTTATATAACGCCCCCTGAAAAAGTTACTCAAAGAAACAACATATACGCTCTCCTTCTTGACAGTGGAAATAACAGCAGCCCGATAATGGGCGCCCAGGTCACTGCAAATATAACTTTCTGGACATACGATGGCGCAAACTATACTAATAAAACCAGTCAGATTCAACTCACAGAGGACACAAACCACAGTGGTTTTTATAGCGGGATCTTCTATTTCTATGGAAATTCAGGATACCAAGGTGGATGCAGTTATTGCCATCCAGCGCATGGAGGGAAGTTACAGGTAGGCCAATTCCCCGGGAATTACACAGCTACAATTACGGCACAGGTGAAAGACAAAAATTCAACGGCTCATTTGAGCTTTGAAGTAACACCATGGGGATGCGAAGACTGCCACGGCAGTCCAAATGCGCATCAGACAAAATTATTAAACTTGGATGAAAACTGTTATCTGTGCCATGGCTTAAATCAGTTAGTACACCGCCAAGATGATGCGGGAAATCCTCACCAAAACACAGCACACAGAAATATTCAATGCACAGACTGCCACACCAACAAAAGCCTGAACCCAGATACCTTCAATGGTGTTAAATTCACACCAGGTGGCATTAACAATAGCAAATCTGTACCTCAATATAACTATATAACGACACAGCCAAACAGCGGTCTTCATACAAACCTCAGCTGCACAGATTGCCATAAAGATCTTACGCTATCCCCTCCATGGGGCGGCTTCAAGCAGGACAATTACACTATACAAAACACAATCAATAACTACACCCCTGACTTTGCGAGCATCCAACAATTCCAGGATTATTATCTCATAAATGTAACCCCGGAGGGACCACTTAACGTAACCCTTAACTGGGAAGGACCTTCAAACATCGGATTCTATCTCTATCCACCAAATTTTAACCCGCGAAACAGAACAAGCCCTTTCAGCCCGGATAAAGGTGACTACCCCTATTACAACGGTTCAACTTTCACCAATAAGCCAGAAAATTATACAAATAACACGCCTCTGCCAGGTATATGGATACTTGCGGTATACGGCTACAACCTGACAAACTTCTGGGTTGGAATGGTGCAGCCCACATTAAATTATACTATTTACTCCACGTACCCCATACAACAAAAGAATTTACCGACAGTACCTGAATGCAATAGCTGCCATAACTCAAAAGCTTCTGGAAAAGCTTTCACAAAAGACCAGATTCCTGATTGGAAATCAGGCTTTGCCCATGCCGATACAAATAAGGATGGTACACTTGATGTCCAATGCAGGATGTGTCACGATGCAATGCATAACATAACGATTAAAAGCTGTCAGAACTGCCATACCACAGCACCGGAAAACCATCCCATAAGCGAGCCAGCATTCACCCTGTATACTCCAGGTCAATGCCTCGCATGCCATGGTGATCCGCACAATGTAATCGTTGCAGGTGGAGATACTTGTATTGAATGCCACGGCACCAATTACTCGGGTGCGTCACCTTCAGTTAATCAAACATTCGTAAATATCTCAGCCTTTAATGAATCCATCCACCAGAACATAAATTCTACTCCACCCGCAACATTGAACAATGTCGATTGCTGGTCATGTCACTATAACAAGGACATGAACCGCTCAAACGTAAAGAAATGCGGCGATTGCCACAGGAAACCGAGCCAGTGGCACGGTAATGCCAATATTACCACCGACTTATCTCAACTCTGGTAAAACAGGATAGGAAACAGGTTTTACTGTCAGCGGGGAGTGGGTTAGATATATCTATGGTTATTCTACAGGCTATGCTGTATTCGGGCATCAAATGTAAACAATCAATTTCGATAACTATATATGAAAAAATAGGATGGAAAGAGCAATAAAATAATTGACAATCGAAATGGTTGGATTCTCATGTATTATAAAAAAAATGTAATAATCGCTGCATTAGTAAACATTTTTCTTGCCAGCTTGGTACTTGGAGCAGTTCCTGCCTGGGATACGACTTTCGGAAGAGCGGACAATGAATCTGCCACCTCAGTACAGCAGACCTCGGACGGCGGGTATATATTTGTGGGGACCACGTCTACTTACGGTTGGGGGGAATCCGATGCATGGATTGTCAAAGCCGATTATAAAGGAACACGGATATGGGATGCGGCATTCGGAGGAAAGTATTACGATGCAGCAACCTCGGTGCAGCAGACATCGGACGGCGGGTATATTATTGCAGGGACTACGTTTTCATACGGCGCAGGAGGTTCCGATGCATGGCTGATCAAGATGGATGCTAACGGGAATAAAGTCTGGGACAGAACATTCGGAGGAATTGGTAACGAATCGGCTTCTTCGGTACAGCAGACCTCGGATGGCGGCTATATAATTGCAGGAACTACATATACGTACGGCGCAGGAGGTTCCGATGCATGGCTTATCAAGACGGATTATAAAGGATTGAGGATGTGGGATAAAACCTTTGGGGGAACTGGTAATGATTCGGCTTCTTCGGTGCAGCAAACATCAGATGGCGGGTATATTATTGCAGGAACTACAGACACTTATGGCGCAGGAGGTTCCGATGCATGGCTGATCAAAACTGATGCCAGGGGAACCAGGGTGTGGGACAAAACGTTTGGGGGAACTGGAAATGATTCTGCATCCCAGGTGAAGCAAACTTAAGAGGGCGGGTATATAATTGCAGGAACTACGTCTTCCTACGGTGCAGGAGGAACTGATGCCTGGCTCCTCTATGTTCTGGACGGGGCATCAGCAACCGCTTCATCGGCGGAAACTAATAAATCTATCCAGGGTTTTGATATACTGACAAATGTGGTGGGACTATTAGCTGCAATGTACATGGTAACTAAAATAAAAAAATAAACATTTAAGGAGCTCTTATATTTAGTTTCTTGAGTATATCACTTATCGGACATTTGAGATGTAAAATGATCTCAAAAATTATCAAATAATGATGATGATTATAATTATATTTTTTTCTAACGATAAATATATGTACTAGAAAGTTAACTAAAATCACCTATTAAGGATAGATAGGTAAAAACGCCAGGTCTAAAAGTACTAGGTCGAATTTACGTAGGATAGGAGTATTATGTCAAAAATGATGGTAATAAAGTGGATACTTGATGGAACTAAAGATAAAAAAAAGCTTGCTGCCTGGCTGATAACTGCTGCAACAGTTTTGTTTCTAATTTTCGCCGGGTCACCATTTGCTAATATAAACACTAACACGGCAAGTGCGCAAACGAACCCTTATGCCTCTGTCGGAACACTTGTTGTCAACACTAATAATACCGCTGCAAATTTCACCCTTACCGGTCCGGCTACATATTCAGGCAATGGAACAAGTTGGAGCCAAGCCGATGCTCCAATTGGTACATACACCATAACCTTTGATCCAATCCCCGGATACGACACGCCTCCAGGTGATACACAGACTCTTGTTAACGGAGGCACTATCACTTTTACAGGATTGTATAATCTTTCAGTTGGAACGATCACTGTAACTACCAATAATAGCGCAGCAACTTTCACGGTTACCGGTCCGGCTACATATACAGGAAGTGGTACAAGTTGGAGCCAGGCTGATGCACCTGCGGGCATCTACACCATAACCTTTGTTCCAATCCCCGGATACGATACGCCTGCAAGTGATACACAGACCCTTGTGAGCAAAGGCACTATAGCTTTCACAGGAACATACAATCTTTCTGTTGGAACGATCACCGTAACTACCAATAATAGTGCAGCAACTTTCAACATCACTGGTCCTGCCACCTACACAGGTAGCGGAACAAGCTGGAGCCAATCAAATGCTCCAATTGGTACTTATACTATAACCTATGATCCGGTCTCAGGATATGACACTCCTCCGAGTGATACTCAAACTCTTGTAAGCAAAGGCACTATAGCCTTTACAGGAACATACAATCTTTCTGTTGGAACGATTACCGTAACCACTAATAATAGCGCGGCAACCTTCACAATTACCGGTCCGGCCACATATACAGGAAGTGGAATAAGTTGGAGCCAATCTAATGCTCCAATTGGTACATATACCATAACCTTTGACCCAATCCCCGGATACGACACGCCTGCAAGTGATACCCAGACCCTTACGAGCAAGGGTACTATAGCCTTCACAGGAACATATAATAAGACCATCTATACTGTAAAATTACAATCATTAGCAGATGCTTACATCAGTCAATTCAAACAAGAGAACAATATTAACTATGGAACTATTATAACAATGAATGTACAAAGCTTTTCACCAGGTGTCTCTGGAAACTTAAAGAATGAACGTTCCTTTGTAAAGTTTAATACGTCATCTATACCCGCTGGTTCTACAATACTTTCAACAGCCCTCCAGCTATACGCCATGAATGTATCCAATTCAACACGAAATTATAAAGTTCAAAGGGTAGGACAAAACTGGGATGAAACAACTATAACCTGGAACAATATGCCATCTGTGGCATCAAGTGTAACTGCTTTCGCCAATACACCTTTATCACCAGGCTGGATGAGCTGGACTGTAACACCAGATGTGCAAGCCTGGGTCAGTGGTAATTATAACTATGGATGGCAAATATCAGATCAGTCTGAAAATTCATCAACACAATACACTACGACATTCTATACTAGGGAGTATTCAGATACAAGCCTTAGACCGACGCTGGTGGTTCAATACACCGTTGTATAAACGAAGCGAATCCATACCCTTCAAGGTATGGATTATTTTTTATTTTTAAAATAGAAATCGGCAAAAAAGCTTTTTAATATTTAGAATTTCATGCCCTATTCCTCTAGCGTAGATTAAAAGACAATTTTAAATTTTAACAATATTTTTATATTATAATGAAGCCTTTACTGCTAAAGAGAACATTGACTTATAACCATGACTAGCACCTCTAAATATGAACGACTTCCCATAAGCGTCGGTGTCTGTGTCTATAACGAGGAAAAAAACATAGCCCTGCTTCTGCGCTCCCTTCTCTCCCAGAAGACGGAAAGGGTGGAGATAAAAGAGGTAATAATCATATCCTCGGGTTCCACAGACAGGACTGATGCGATAGTCTCTGATTTCTTTAAAAACTCCGCCAACTTTGAGCTGCTCATCCAGAAAAAGCGGGAGGGTAAAGCCTCGGCTCTTAACCTTTTCTTTGAGCACGCATCGCATGAGATTTTAGCTATTGTGAACGGTGATATTATCCTTAATGAGGATACGATCGAAAAGCTCGTATCACCTTTGCATGATCCGGGCGTTGGCATGACCGGAGGACATCCCGTACCCGTAAATGACAGGAACCGGCTTATCGGATTCACGGACCACCTGCTCTGGAACCTGCATCATCTTATATCTTTGAAAAATCCCAAGCTCGGTGAAATTATCGCCCTGAGGAACGTTGTGCGGATACCAGACGATACTGCTGTCGATGAGGCCTGGATAGAGGCGATCATCAAGAGCAAGGGCTTCAGGATATTGTACGTGCCTGAGGCAATAGTGTATAACAGGGGTCCTGAAACGATCTCAGATTTCCTGAAGCAGCGGCGAAGAATATTTGCCGGTCACCTGCACATCAAAAGAAAGACCGGGTATAAGCTCTCCACTATGGATTCCCTGGATATCCTGCTTCTGACATTAAAAAGTCTTAAATTCAATATCAGAGATATCCTTTATACACCAGGCGCTATTCTTCTGGAACTTATGGGCAGGGCTTTAGGTATCTATGATTTTTATATCCGCAGAAGGAATCCCTATATATGGGATGCCATAAGAACTACCAAGGAAGTTCAAAAATGAAAATAACGCTTGTTCAGCCCTCCATGAAAGTAGGAAGAAGGGAGTTCTACGGGGTTGCCCCTCCTCTTGGTCTGTGTTACATAGCAGCGGTCCTGGAACGATCAGGTCACAAGGTCAATATAATAGATGGCATGATCGAAGGATCGACTCACTATGAAGATAATTTCAGGCGTATCGGGATGCCTGTTGCCGGGCTGGCTTCCAGAATACATGACTCTGACCCTGATATTATTGGGATCAGTTGCATGTATAGTTTTATGTGGGAAGATGTTTCCAGGTTATCAGCGATACTGAAGGATATCATGCCTGACACGCTGCAAGTGCTGGGCGGCTTTCATCCTTCAGCGCTTCCGGAATATTCCCTGGAGAACTCAAGTGCAGACTGTGTAATCGTCGGTGAAGGGGAAGAAACATTCAGGGAACTTGCTGATTTTTATTCCGGTTCTGCGCACTTCTCAGATATCCCGGGTATGGCTTTTAAAAATAATGGCTCGATCGTTTTAAACCCTCCGAGACCTCATATCCGGAACCTTGATTCAATACCTTTCCCTGCAAGGCACCTGATACGCATGGAAAAGTACATACAAACCGGGAAAGCCCCGGGCAGCCAGAAGAACCGCAGGTTCACGACAATGCTCACAAGCCGGGGATGCCCAAACAATTGCGTCTTTTGTTCTATAAAAACTGTGTGGGGACAAAAATGGAGACCCAGGAGCCCTGAGAACGTAGTTAATGAGATCGAGGAGCTTGTGGACAGGTACAGGATCAAAGAGATACATTTCATAGACGATAACATTTCGCTGGATAAAAAAAGGATGGCAGATATCTGCGAGCTGATCATTGGCAGGGACCTGGATATTTCCTGGACAACACCCAACGGCGTTGCTGTGAATACCCTGGACAGGGAGCTCCTGTATAAGATGAAACGAAGCGGGTGTTACCAGCTTGCCTTCGGAATAGAGTCCGGGAACGAGCATGTGCTGCGCAGGATCATACGCAAGCCCATCTCCTTATCCCGCACTAGAGAAGTTATCAGGTATGCAAAGGACGCAGGCATCTGGACACACGGATTTTTCGTGATAGGTTTCCCCGGGGAGACGTGGGAGATGATTAAAGACACACTCGGTTTTGCCCGGGACTCGGGGCTTGATTCCGCGTTCTTTTCGATTGCCACGCCTTTTCCGGGTACTGAACTTTACAAGCTGATGTTCGGCGAAGGTATGGAACTCGATGATTTCTCAAAGCTGAGGAACATGGACGCGGTCACTGGCACGGGTAATTTCACCCGGGAAGAGATCGTCGATATCCAGAGAAGATTAATACGGGATTTCTATATGTTCAGGTTCCGCAAAGAAATAAGACCTGATAGCATATTACATAGGCTCAAGAATATAAGATCCGTATCAGACTTCCGGTTTCTGACTGGTAAATTCTCAAGACTGGCCGGAATATGGTAGACCTATGAAAGCGATCTTGATATCGTTGCCCTGAATACAGGCACTCCGCTGGTGTTGCCTTTTTTCCATATCAGGAACTGCTGCTGGACACCCGGCTTGATGCCGTCCGTGTCAGAGTACATCTCTTTCGGGACTGTAAATTGCGGCTGGATTATTTTTTTCGTATTATTGAGAGTTATTTCTCCGAGAGTTATATTCATGCTGCCTCTGGCAGTCTCAAAAACCATAGTGTCATAACCCATGTCCTGTAATTCGATTTCTAACCTGGAGTTATTATTTTCATCAGGTATCGTTAAAATTGCGCCCCCGTATCCAGGGTTCTGGACATATCTTGAGCGGTTTTTCGGCGCGCTCCACGCCTTCCCGTATATCCATCCGTTGTTACTTTTTGCCCAGTTATCTGCAGGTTCGCCGATGAATATTGTCGGATTTTCCATTCTGGCGTATGTGTTGTTTGAATTTCTTTTGAATACACGGGACTCTATACCTGAGTTGTCGGTGAACTTTCTATCGTTCTCATAAAATACCAGGTATTCATTAAGAAAATCGTTCATGGAATAAGAAAATGAAATATCTGTAGGATAGAGCACGTACCTGGGGTCAAGTTTAGTATACCTGTCCACCAGTACTATATAAGTAGCGTTTTGCTCGCTCTTTGCATCCAGATGGAATGTTCCCAGTGCATTGCCTTTATATCCTAACCAGTAAAGATTGACGCTTTCAGGGGAATTTCCCATATAGAACGCACCCTTTATGCCGCTGTAGACTTCAAGAACAGGATAGTGGGCATTCGTAATGAAAAACTCTCCCCCCGCATGGAGGTCTTTATTATCCGTCAGATAATAAGGCGTATTATTGTTCGAAATATACTTTCCTGCTTCTTTTAAAGAATCTATATGCCACCAGTCGTCTATGAGCGTAGCAGAATAAACAGAGCCATTAGCCACGCTGCTGTAATCAAAAGATAAACCTGCCAGCAGGAATATCAGAATTACCGCAGCTATCCAGGTTTGAAAGCCTCTTATTTTAGAGAGCAGTCTATCCAGGGAATAACCGAAAAATATGCATATGGATGGCGCCAGGATCAAAAGGTAGCGTGCAAAATACGTCCCTGAGAAAACGGTAAAGATAACTATGTTCAACAGGAAAGCCAGTACATAAAAGGCGCTCAACCTGTGGTGCTCAGAAATTGCTTTTTCGGTTAAGAACCCGAAGCCTACCATGGAAATAACAAAAGATATGAACCCTATGTGTGTGCTTACTGTTATCAATGCCCAGTTAAAGGCAATTTTTTGCCCCACGCTCCATCCGTAAGTTGTTTTGAGGATTATCCACGGGAAATAGATGCTCTGTCCCAGCATCAGGGATATCAGCAGTATCACGGCGGTGTACGGTGTTATAAATTGCACTATCTCCATTGGCTTTTTAGTTCTTTTCATCATTAGATGAATGATAGTTATCAACAGGAATATACCGGCATATATCTTGGTAAACGTCGCAAGACCGAACATTGCTCCCGCTATTTGCAGGAGGTATGGTTTTCCGGACGACAGATACTTTGAATAAAAATAAATACCCGCTGTTATGAAAAGGATGGTAAGCATATCCAGTGTCGCAAACCTTGAATAAGCTATAAAGTACGGGTTAAAAGCAAAAATTAACGAGGCTATAATACCGGTAGAGGGACTGTACTCCGAGCCCAGTTTGTAAATAAAATAAGTAACTGCAACCGATATTAATACTGTTATGATACGGAAAAACGCCTCGTCGTTCATAAAATAAAAATACTTATAGAGGAACGACATAAGCATAAAATAAACAGGAGGATGAGCTGTCCCGAGCATCCTCATGCTCTGCCAGTCGTATCCGTTCGCTACGATATCCTTTACGATCTTCACGTAGATAGCTTCATCAAAAACAAATGCGTGTTCATCGATTCTGATAATGCGCACTAAAAAAGCCGATACCAGGACTAATAAGATGATGATCCTGGAGAACCTTGAAGTACTGATATCAAAAGTCTTTTCCCTGTAAACCGCCGGAACACCTTCCGGTATCTTTGAAGGTTCACCTGAATACTCTTTATCTCTTATACGCCTTCTTTTTCTTGATTGCATCCAGTATCTCTATTATATGTACAGATTCTTTAACCTTATTAATATTATTTATCCCTTCTTTTATATGATTTATAAAAGTTGTATCCTGCTCCAGGTATGACCTGTTCAAAGCCCACATGGGATTTCTTAGGTCCATATTCTCCGGATAAATGGTATGAGTACCTTTTCCAGCCCTGTATTCATTTATCTTTCCACTATATATGGCAGGGGTAAGAACACCCCTGTCCCCTACGACCCTGAGGGTCTTGAGAGTCTCGGTATGGAGGTACTCGGATAATGGTGCCCACAGTGCCTGGAGATGGCCGATGACCCCGTTCTCAAACTTAACCGAGATATCTGCGATATTCTCAACAGGCATGTCATCATAAGTACCGCTGAACCCGTATGCCTCCTCAATGCTGCTGTCAGCAAGCCATGAGCTTATGTCGATAAGGTGGCATAAGCCGTCCATGAGCACGCCGCCACCTTTTCCCGGGTCTAAATAAAAAGATTTGTTCTCCCGCAAATAAGCCGCTTCAGCCAGGTAGTACCCGTTTATGGTAATAATCCTGCCGATATGCCCTCTTTCCAGGAGCTTCCTGGCTAATTTCAATTGCGGCATGAACCTGAGGTTATAGCCCGTTTCTACAATAAGACCTGTGTTCACGGCTGTTTTCTCGATGCTCAGCGCCTCATCTGCCGTCATGCACAGAGGCTTTTCCACAAATATGTGTTTTCCACTGTTCAGGCAATCCATTACCAGGGCATAATGCGTATGTGGAGGTGTCAGTATGAACACGGCATCCACTGAGCCGAGAAGTTCCCTGTAGTCCGGGAACCTTCTATTTTTTTCAATGCCAAATTGCTCACCTATGTTCTCCAGCGCTTTCGCATCCGTATCAGAGATGAAAACCGCCTTTATATCAGGGTTCTTGACCAGGATCGGCAGGTGTACGCTCTTTGCTATGTTACCGCAGCCGATGATTCCTATATTGAGTTTCATTTCTCACCTATATATTGATTTTAGTCGTTCTTCTAAGCAACACGGAGAACGCATCACGATATGATATCTTCTGCTTCAGCACTTCCATATCAACAGCCCCGAGTGCATCACCTGCAAATGCAATGGAATTCCCAAGCATCTCAAGCCGCTTCCCGAGGGACGCGATATAAAAACCAAACCTCGTAGTGGTGTAAGGCAGGCGCGCCGTTATCTTATAAGGATCAGGATTATCAAGCAGCCTCGTCTCGCCGGTTATATGTATATTCCTCTTACCGAGGACTTTCTGGGCCAGCTCAAGATGGGGCACTTTCTTTATTCCCATATAGGCTGAAGCCACGAGGTCGGTAGATAAAACATCGTCCCCTGCAATGAAAACATTATCCTGCCTGGGCATCCCGTCAACAGGTCCTCTACCTTCCAGACCCATGTTTCCCTCGATGATAGTAAGATTCGGTCTGTAGAACCCTGCAAGGTCTACAAGGATGCCGTCAAGGAACGGATGAAGACTTTCCTTGTCTTTCCTTGTTATCATTCCAAAGAGGTTTTTGGTCCCGAGGCTGACTTTTGTAAAGACATGCGTTTTCAATCTTGCCATATTTATCAGGTAGTCGCACTCATACAAAGTGAGAGGGACGTTAAGTACGCCTATTATCCTGCCGTTCACTTCCACTTTCACAGCATCGTCCTTTGACAGGTTCACGACCCCGGCGCCTTCCAGTTCAGCATATCCGAGCCTCTTAAAAGCTATATCCGCGTTCAATGCTGTGGCGTCTGATTCAACAACCTTTATTCGGGCATCGGAATTTATCTCCAGTATGCGGGCTATTATACCTTTTACGGATTCTACGCCCGTTGTTATCGGACAGGATGCTATGGTGCAGAGGTTTACCTTGATGACGTAATTATTGACTTTCGGGATGTTTTTAAAAGCGGCTGCCATCACTTCTTCCGAAACTCTTCCGATAGTTACCGACGTGGTCATATTTTTTTCCCGTTTAATTTTTTGTACGACCGGGCAGTTAATTCCTCATATAAATCCCGGAGGCTGTTACCTTTCCTTATCAGGATAAAGAAAGGTATAACGCTAAGGGTAACAAGGATTATCCCGGCGTTAATAAGAGTGATTTTGATACCCGGCATAAAGCTCAGGAAAGAGATGCTTAATGTCGAGATAGAGATCGACAGGGCGATAGATAAAGCAACAAGTTCCAGCGTATCCTTCTTCTCTTTCTCGAAAAGCAAAAGGCACCAGGCAAGACCCGGGACAAGGAACAGGAAAAGACCGCCAAGGATAGCCCGTAGAAATTCTATCATTTTACCTCATAGATATATATGTCGTTCTGGTTATGCACTAATCTCAAGGAACTCATGTTGATTTCTCCTTTGCTGTATATATAATTAGGTTTGAACTCGAGCAGGAGTTTCTCTTTCATTTCCGTATCCCCTTTGAAGAAATCCAGGCTTTTATTAACACTCTCTTCGCTTGACCCCAGCCTTCCCCGCAACAGCGATACCACCTTCCGGTCTGAAATCACGCCAATGGCTTCCGAGGTTCTTGGGGTTGCCAGGATAACAGCATTCTGCGGAGTATTATCTTTCAGCCACAAGATCGGTCCGTATTCCTCAGGCTCTATTACCAGAGGTATATCTTTTTTATAAGCAAAGATAGAATTGACCTGAAGTACCAGGATTATAACAACAAGTGCAGTGGCTATTTTTTTGTTCTTGATGGATGTAGATATATAATACAATCCGATCCCGGCCAGTATCAACAGCAGCTCGGCCATGTACATTACTACCCGTTCGTACGGGGCAAAAAATGCATATCCCAGGTAAATGTAAACAAGTATCAGGATAAGCAGCGCATCTACAGATAGTGGAAGTATTTTCGCTTCATTATCCGCCATTGCTTTTGAGAAGCCGAATATTGAAAGCCCGAAGGCGATTATCCCGATATATACCGGAAACTGCATCACGGCCAGGAACCCATTTATCGGGGTTGCGCGCGGGAATGTAAGGATTTTAATTATCTTTGCGGCATAGCCTGTGACCGAGCCGTCAAAAGGGACGAGTACGAACAGCAGGACAAGTGATATAGCAGCGAAAATGAGGAGTTCATTTTTATACTTTTTAATGATATGCGGATTGAACACCATATAAAGACCGAATATCGGAACGAATATGACAGCCGAGGCAGGGTGCGCCAGCGCTGTGACCGCGAAAACAAATAAAAGTACAGGGAGGTATTTATTTGAGACATGGGATTTCAGGAAAAGGTAAAAGATCAAAGGGATGAAGGCAAGACCAAAGGATGCAGCTACCAGGAACCACGGGCCAAGGAAAAATACATCGCTTTTCAGGGTCATGACGAAAATAGCAGCTATCAGTGCAGGCAGGTCGTTTTTTGTGAGGTACCTTACCAGGATGAATGTATTGAAAGACATTATGAAGACGAGAACTGCAGGAAGAACCGGTCCAATATCCAGAGGGGAAATCCCTGTGAAAAGGCTTGAGAGCGCGATAAAAAGATTGTAATTCAGTTCCCACCTGGCAGAACTGGTATTTGCAACTCCGTGGGCTTCCTCATTGAAATTAACATAATACGGGTTTCCGGGAAGAAATGGATTGTACTCTACCAGTTTTTTTTCATTTAAGATTTCCTGGGCGATCTTTATGTTGTCCCACTCGTCCGCATGAAAAGGGAAGCGGTAGTCGAAATGAATGCTGCCGGTTGTGTATATGCTCAGTGAGAGCAATATCAGGATGCAAATTAATGATCTATTGGCCAAGATGTTTCTTCTCTTGACTGCTTCTACATAAATAATTAACTCCCAACCGGGGCCGGAAGATGGGTTTAATGGCCGTGGCCGGCTGCTATTTAGTAATGTTTATACGGCGCAACGTTTATTATATTTTATGAAACAGTTTACCAGGAACATATTAATCATTGGATTTATTATTTTGGCGCTTCTGGGAATATTTTACTATCTGGGCGGACAGAAACAGGCATCCGTCCTGCAGGTCCAGGTGTTGGTGAAGGGCGACCTCAATAATGCAACAATAGGGGACATAACCGCTCATTTACAATCAGTCAATAAAATAAGCGAACCAAACAGTAATTTATTGATAACACCGGGTGTAACAGTAGTGGTTTTGCAGAACATGCAGATGATAGGTGAATGGACATCAGTGCCTTATAACGGAAGTGGAGTTTACAATCTGACCGTTGGATTAATAAATAATCCGAAGCCCGGAGATATCGTGCGAGTAACAGCACGAGTTACAAATGCAAATTCTCAGGACATTGAAGTGGTCTCAAAAGAAATTATCCTGACATAGTACTGTCGGGCTTTAACCAAATGAGGCGGGGATAAAAAAGTAAAAGAAACTCAACCGGCTTACTGTCCGGCTGAGTAGGTTGTATTGAGGTTATCACTTGACTGGTTGGCCAGGAACGTCAGGTTATAGCTGCCAGTGCTTTCGTTCGCGATCATATTGTAGCCTTTAGCCCTTATCCATGTTATATTCATAGTTATGTGGGTATGGCATCCGACACAGGCTGTATTTGCACCCTTTAACTGGATCACCGTCTGGTTGAAGTCAGTTCCTAAAGTTCCACTGGAATTAGTCTTATTGGATATCGAACCATAGTAATATGCTGTATGGGCTTCATCTTTACCGGTCAGTTCATTACCTACTCCTGTATGGCATGTTATACATTCCAGTGTCACCGCAGCATGGGCCTGTGAATTATTTTTAACATCAGTAACACGAGTCCCAGTATAGTCTGTTCCGTTAATAGGAACACCGGTTAGAGTTCCTGTTCTGTGGCAACCTACGCATCTGTCTGTCATGTTTTGTGTCGTGTGTGCAGTGCTGATATTGTTGTTCATTTCATCGTAAATATCCTGATGACATTTCTTGCAGTTTACATCAGCAGGTCCATAGAACGTATGCTGTCCTGAGAATAACGTTAACGTATTCGGCATTGCAAACAGCCCGACTGCCGCGACCGCGACGGTTAGCAAAAATATCCTACTGTTCATGATTTCCTCTCCTTACCTACCTTTTTTATTTATTAAATTCACATATAATCCAACTTAATTATAATTGTATTTTATAGAGTATATACCTTACTATCTATTCCTTTGAAGCCCCTGGTATTGAGGCATCTTAGGTCCTATAAATATTAACTAAGTTACAGTTGCATACTTAAATCAGTAACTACTAATCAAAGGATATGAAAAAATGGCTGATACCGGCACTTCTGCTTGTCGTCGCATCGGTGTATGTTTCATCGACCGTATTCGGAAATCTTAACGACCCGCTCTATTGTGCCAGATGCCATGCATCCGAATATAAGACCTACATTTCTCCGCTTAACAACTCGGACATGCCTTTCCATAAAGTAAAAGGTATTAACTGCATAGAGTGTCATTCCGGTACGGGAATCCAATCAAACATGGCTACCAAAAAACTGCTCATAGATATCCAGCTCATCAATTACTCTCTTCCTGTGCTCAACAAACTGATGTCCTCAAATTTTACGTTGAACCAGAGTGTTAATGCCTCTGATTTTGCGCTCTTGGAAGCCAACTGTACCAAATGTCATGATACTAAAAAGATAATATCATTCAAGTTCAACCATTCCAATGCTACCTCCTGCGACGGCTGCCATCTCATGCACAAAGAGGTACCGGTAAAAGTCGAGACAAGCTTCTGGAGGCACATCGGCGAAGGAGGGCACAGGAACCTGACCTGCGGCAACTGCCACGGAACTGATCCCACGCGACTGGATGATCTTCCCCAGTGCACCAAATGCCATAAGCCCCACTTAAAAAACGCACAATGGGATAGGAGCATCTGTCTTGGGTGTCACAGCGACCCGCATCTTCCTGTCCGAAATGCCGTTTTCAAAGATACCGCTACAAAAGAAATGTGCGCTCCCTGTCATAGTGATGTCTACGACAACCTCACAATGTATGATAGCAAACATAACCGGAATGTACCTGCATGTATCAACTGCCATCCTAAACACAAAGAAGTAATTTCATGCATGAAATGTCATATGCCCCACGGGCCGCTCCACCCAGGCAAATATAATTGTGCCAGCTGCCACCGCTATGTCATAGGATGCACCGACTGCCATACCAACCCCCATGCCCCACGGAATGGCCTTCCTGAAATATCTGATGAAAAGCAACTTAAGGACTACGCAATAAAGGTAGGCCTCAGGAATACGAGTTAATTATATCTCTTCTTAACAGGATAGCTATCCGAATGATTATACGCCTGAGGAGGGAGTATGGTAACATTAATAGTTGTTCCAGTATGGCACCCTTCGCATGTCCAGTGCCCTTTTGAGATGCTATCGCCATTTATATTTCCAGGTGTCCGGTTGAAAGCCATAATTGCCCCATAACGCGAAGACTGGTTGCTTGCCTCAAGGTAAAATGGCTGGTGGATATTAGCCTGGCTCAGAGCATGCCCTGCTGCTATAATATCGGGCGTGGTCTTATTGAAGAGCGCCGGGCTGTTATAAATATTGTTCTTGTTACCGTGGCACATGTCATCGTCGCAACCCCTTACAATTATTCCTGTATGGTCATTGGAACCTGCAAGAGAAGCGTTATGGCACAGCATGCAGATTTCAGCGCCATCTATTATACCGTTATTATTCCTGTCAAGGCTGACATTCCGAACCTGCAATCCACTCTCCCAAGTTTTTCCAGAATTATTCCATGTCCATTTTGTTCCATCGTATGCTGTTATAGTCCCGCCAGAATAATCTATACCCCCAAGGGAAAGGTATGTCGTATAATTTATGTTACCAGCTGCTTCCCGGTGTTTTTCATAAACATACCCGCTTGTTTCGATCTCCGCTAATATATCGGAATGGCACTTCTCGCACTCTACTCCCATCCCGCTGTAGTACGTATGCTGACCTGCGAACAATGCTACTGTCTTGGGCATTGCGTAAAGGCTGAGAGCCATGAAAGCCACGTATAATAGTATTTTCTTGTTCATCTATACCTCATGAACCATTAAAGTACTGTCTTGCCCTGTCATATACCAGAGCTTTGTTCCCTTTTGGAATAATATAATGTGCAGACTGGTTTATTCCACTTATTATCATATTTTCATCCTGGTGTATAATTATGTCGCCAGTATCCACGGAGTAGTTCGTATGGCAGTTGGTGCAGTAGATCTGCTTGGTAAGATTATGTGCTAAATTAATATTGTAAAGCGAAGATGCATTAGGATTATAACCATGGCATATGCACCCTGCGTTGCGATGGACGCTTTTATTTACGAAAGACACTTTATCCGGGTGGCATTTAATACAGAACTCAGGTGCCGTGGTCTTATTCTCATAGATCGCATGTCCGCCTGAGAAAACCGCATAGGTCTTAAAAGCGGAAACAAAGAACAGTGCCCCGAAAATTACAAATATCAATAATATTCTTTTATCCATTTGATCACCATGACGAATAATTTTTATCAGGGTACGTATGGCAGTAATTGCAATCTACCGGTTTATTAAATCCATATGTGGCAGTAGCGTTATTATATAAATTCCTGTCGTGGCATATCGTACAGTCCGTAATATATACAACCGATACCCCGCCGACTTTATAACTGTAGGGGTCTCCTGTTATGTTATGCCTTTCCCGCGGGTTGTCCGGGTCCCGGACAGCATGGCAGTCCTCACAGGCTTTTCTCGCGCCGATGTTGTTATGCCCTCCGGTATGGCAATTCCTGCAACTGACATTACCATGGGCACTTTCATTGAACATATCAGGATTAACATATCTCGCAGGGGCTGTTGGGCTCCGGCTGCTGTTCATCACATCATAGGAGAAATGGCATCCGCTGCAGTCCCTGGCTGTGATATTGTGTAAAAAGGCATCCATCGCCCCGTTATTCAGACCGATGCTGTGGCAGGTCTTACAGGTGGAATCATTGTAATCCGGCGTTAAGTTATGATAGTAGAAATCGCTCATGGTACTGACGGCATATGTTCCATTTGTGATCTCCGGAGGAACAGGCAGGTTCGCAGAGATAAATGTTGAGGTCATATTCTCGTAATTCTTTCCCCCGTTCGAATATCCCTGGTAGTGGCAGCCTGCACACCAGTTACTTGTATTCACGATACTTGAATTGACTATATTGTTCCCTCTCCAGTTCTCGGGCCTGCCAAGAGCTGCTGCTTTATGTTTAGTGTCATTGTGGCAGTAGATACAGGCTGTGATCTCTGATGTATTATCCCAGTATCCCGATGAGTTCCAGCGCGTCCCGTTGGAGGGATTGTCACTGTGGTGCAATGGATATGGTATCTTTGGCGGTGTTTTCGACAGGTTCGGATAAAACGCAGGGTCCTGATGACAGTTAGTGCAGTTAACACCCGTGGAATTGCTTGTACTGTAACTCTCATCCGGCTGGAGATATTTGACGGGATGGATATCCCGGCTGATGTTGAAATGGCATTCGGTACAATTTATCGTATTATTGTGTTTCTCTCTTATGCCGGTAACCATACCTGAGTAATTCGTGCCTCCGCTGCCGTTATTGCCATGGCACGACAGGCAGAACGTTGAGTTGGGAAGAGTGAGTGCAGGTTTGGTAAGAGTGGAATTGTGTATCCAGCCGGAATTGTGGCACTGGACGCAGGGCGGATTTGAGTTATTATAGCGCAGGCTGTGGTTAGAGATGTTACTGTTATTCAGATCCATCATTGCTACAACGAATACCGTGCTGGTATTTTGATGGCAGTATGTACAGTCGGTAGCATTCCCCTGCCTGACCTGCGGGTCAAGCGCCCTGCTTCTGCCATAGTGGGAAGGAAGTGAAAAGTTAGTTCCATAGTTATCGCCTGTATAATCCACTTTCATCTCGGTCAGGTTGTGGCACACTATACAGGAGGAAGAATTATCTGAGGCATTTAAGGCGGCCTTTATACTGGTCCCGTTCAGGAAATGCTGGCTCACGTTCGGGGCACTGCTGACATTATCATACGGTTTAGCTGTGCCGTTGTGGCAGTCGTAGCACTTATACGGGTTGCTGAACCTGCTTCCCATACTATCGTTAGCCGGCTGGCTTCCGGTGGAATCATGGCATCCCCAGCATTTCTTGTTCTCGGCTGATATACCCGTTGAGTTAGTCGCGTTCCTGTTCAGGTTGGCATGGATGGCATCGCTTGAATTCATGGCTGAACTGTTCACTTGATGAAGTGCGACTTCTCCTATACCGTGACAACCTATGCAGTTCGGACCAGCATTGAATGATATATTATGCGGGTCTTTTCCGTGGCATGTTGTACACTGCGCTCCCATATTATGGGTTATGCCTGAATGGCAGGTCCTGCATACAGTAGCATCCAGCGTGTAGAGAGATTTTACATCGTGCTCCCTGTTATGGCATAGACCGCAGGGTACTGTTTTCTGGGTAGAGTGTGTCGTGTTTTCGATAGAATCGGGAATGGTCATATTGCTGAGGATTGAGCCCGGTCTCGGATGGCAGGTTGTACAATTCGGTTTAGTTATTAAAGAAGTTAGATTGTTATGGCAATCGTTACATGTCGCGTTCTGGTAGTGTCTATCCTGACCGTAACGCGGGGAAAGATAGCTATCGCCTGATGTTATATCATTATGGCAGTTTTCGCATATAAGAGCAGCATTTCCACCCGATGGAGTCCTGTGGCAATCGCTGCACGCACCTGATTGAGGATGCTGTACCCCAAATAGCTGTAAATTGGGGTAACTGAAAGCATGGCATCCGTCGCATTGGCTTGTAGAGTAATACTGCGTATCCAAGTTAATACACTGTTCATCACCACAATGGAATACATTTAGAGATGTAATATTTGTAGTATCGAAATGTTGGGGATGAACCGTTGTGGCATTAAATGTTGATGGATAATTATTCGTGTGGCAATTGGCGCAGCCCCATCTAAGGACGCTGAACTCTCCTGCCACATTGGGATAGCCTGTTATCCGTACTACGTATCCACCTTCATCTAAATAATCAGGCAGTGTAAAGTTCCCGGAATAAGGACCTGCACCGCTCAGGTTCGTTCTTCCTATCTCGGTGCCTGTGCTGTTATAGATAACAGCTTCAAGAGATAGACCGGGAATGTAACGTCCGTTATCATTCAGGATAGCTGCTGATATATTGACCGTACGGAAGTTAACAGGCGAGCCGGTCCATCCGGGCGGGCTGACCATGTACTCCGAGGGACTTGCCCATACCCCGGGTTTGAGAGTCACAAGCAAGCTGGCAGGTACAGAATCGTTGGCAGTGGAGGACCAGCTTTCAGGCTTATAGTAATAAGTAGTGTTTGCAGATAATCCTGAGACTCTGATACTTATATTGAGCGTGCTATTATCCCAGATGCTCCAGCTCCCGTTTATCAGGTTATTGACATCGGATTCATTCAGACCATAATATACCCTGTTATTGGTGGATACATTAGTATCCCAGAAAATAAAAGAGCCGCTTGAGGTGGGTCCGGTGTTCGTTAGATTCAAAATGGATGGAGAAGCGTAAGGGTTGGTATCTGCGTTTGCCCCTATCTCTGTACCATTGAAAAAAGGCGAGCCTGCAAGGATCAAAAGTAAAACAGTTATGCCTGTAAGAAAACGGGCTGGAAGTTTCCCTCTATCAGATGTTATAAGCTGTATTAAGTGCGAACCTGTCCTATCCATTCTGGCTCCAGCCTATCCCCTCATATTAACAAGAGTGCTCATTTTCTATCCTTGCTGAATATACTTATAAGTTATATATTCAAACAAGTTTTAACTACATCGTTATTGTTTATCTATTTAGTGCTTATTTAATAAATGCATAAAAATTATGATAATTGACCCGGCCTCAGTCTATAAGGGGATTTAAAAAATAGGTACGGAGATAGGTATAAATACAGGTACGTAATTAATAAATATTACAATTTGAGGAGAGGTTAAGTTGTTAAGAGGAAAAGGGAGAGTTATAGCCGTACCCCCGACGAGCAGTTTTAAATTACTTATTGAATCAAAGATCGTCAATGATTCTCAATTTCCTTTACCGGTTGAAAAAGGTGCTGAAATCAATGTTGAAATTGATAATGAAAAGATCATACTGAGAAGAGTGAGTCAGATATAAAACCATAATAGAACAGGAGGTAAAATAAATGGTTGGACTGGAAAGCACATTGGAACAAGCTGAGACTGCTAAGAAAGTCAAAAAACCGGAAGTCGCAGAAGCAGAAAGAGAGAGACAGGATAAGTTCCTGGCGCAATTAAGAGCCCGTAAACCTGTAAAAGTCAAAACGGCTAAACCGGTAAAAGCTAAAGCGAAAGCAAAGCCGAAAAAAGGAAAGAGAATGGCAAGAGCCAGTAAAGGCGAGACGTATTATTGTACGGTTTGCGGCTGTGAAGTCTTATGTACAACTGACAGCGAAAGCCCGATTGTCTGCTGTGATGAAGTGATGTATGTGTTTTAGGCTTAAATAAAAGAGAAAATTAAAATAATAAAATATAAAAATTGTAATGTTTATAATATAAAAGGAGGTGAAAAAATGGTAGGATTAGAAAGCTCGATGGACAATGCAGAAAAAGCACAGAAAGTCAAAGTTGGAAAAGAAGATGCCGCAGAAAAAAAGAGACAAAAAGACTTCTATGCAAAATTGAGAGCACGAGAGGCAGAACAGCCAAAAGGCGCACAATATGAGTGAAAGAGGTTAAATCAACAAATGTGAGTGT
>CABMIB010000042.1 GCA_902386135.1 uncultured archaeon | reverse complement strand
TGCTTGTAAAACCTATCCGTGAGGAACGATTCGATCTTGTTGAGCAGTATAGGACAATACTGATGACACAGCTTGAAATGGTACCTCTGGACGAATCAGTATCATTAAAAGCTGCGCAACTCAGAGCTGAATATGGACTGAAAACCCCTGATGCAATACAGTTGGCATCGGTGATCCATAAGAATGGGGATGTCTTCATCACAAATGACAGAGGAATGGAGAATGTAAAAGAGATCAATGTTTTGACTCTGAAGGATATGCCGGATTGAGTTGATCGCGATGCAAATAAGGCCGGCGCCCTTTTTAACAACGCAAAGGAGGTAATGGAGCTTGGAAGAAAATTCCTTAAAGGATCTAAATGAAGAATACGCCGCCCTCCTAAAAGAATATCTTGAAAAAGTAAAGAACAGAGTAACAGGAGTGCTCCTTTTTGGCTCAGTTGCGCGCCGCGAGGAGCTGCCTTTTCCACAAAGCGATATTGACATGATCGTGGTGGCAAAGGATCTGCCTTCTGATTTTTTCCAAAGGGCTGAACTGGTCAGGAAAATCGAGAATTGTCCCTCTCTTTTGCAGAGCATCTGGATGACTGAGGAGGAATTCATATCACAGTACAAAGCAGGAGCAGGATACCTTCTGGATGCGATCCATGAAGGAAGGATAATTTATGATATGGGGTTTTTAAGAAAGATAATTCCACAGGCAAAAAATGAGCTTGAAATACGGGGAATAAAACGCGTTGGAAGCGCCTGGGTCTGGCCGGTAAAGAGATTGAAGGGGATTGCATGAGTTCCTATCACAACAATAAACCGTTGGATTTTCATAAAAATGAAGCATAATCGATCCACATATCAAGCTCTGCTTTGCGATCTTTGCGCCCTTTGCGGTGAGCAATCAACACTTTAAACCGCGAAGATCGCAAAGAAGAAAAAATCATGCCAACACGTAATGTAACGATATCCTTCTTTTCGATAAGTTTATATCAAATTGTGTTATGTTTGAGCAAACATAATGCAATTCAATTCATTAGATTTATGTCTAAAAATGATTTAATGGAGAAAAGATTTTGCTTGAAATCGCATTAGAGGGATATAATATCATATAGTCCAATTTTGAATTTTAGATATCATAGTGGCGATAATGTGAAAACAATAATAACCCTTAACGAGGCGCTTGAAAAAATAAAGCAGCTTAAAAGCACATACTACTTCAGGCGTGGATCTGAAAAAGTTACCCTCAATGATTCTGTAGGGAGGGAACTCAGTGAAGATATTATTGCGGATTCCATGTCCCCGGCATTCGATATTGCCGCCATGGACGGTTTTGCAGTCAGAAGCGATGACCGCTATCCCTTAAGAATATCCGGGGAGATATATGCAGGCGACAGCATTGCAAAGATAAAGAGCGGTGAGGCTATGGCAATCACAACAGGCTCGTTACTCCCGGAAGGTGCTGATGCGGTGCTGAAAATAGAGGATGCGGAGGTTAAAAAAGATATCCTTTATGGAAAAGTTCTCAAGAAATGGGAAAACGTATTCCAAAAAGGCTCGGATTACAACGCCGGGGACAGGATATTTGAAAAAAATCACCGCATCATGCCCCAGAGCGCTGCACTTTTATACAGCCTTGGATTCGAAAAAGTCCCGGTTTATAAAAAAATCAGAGCGGGCATAATATCCACGGGCACGGAAATTTATAACGGTATGATAAAAAATACAAGCGCAGTGCTAATTCAGGGATTTATGAAGGAAATGGGCTGCGAATCTGAGTTTTTTGGCTCTGTCCCTGATGACTTTGACAGAACAAAGAGAATGCTCCTGCAAGCCTGTGAAGAATATGACGTCGTATTTACAACGGGCGGGGTATCGGTGGGTGAGCGCGATTTTGTTGCAGATATTATAGAGGGGATAGGAGAACTCATATTCCACAGGGTGGCGATCAGACCGGGTAAACCCCTTGCTGTCGGCATTGTGAACGACACACCAGTATTTGCGCTCCCCGGAAAGCCCACAGGGGCCTTCACTGCTCTTGAAATGGTGGTGCGAAGGTATTTCACGGATATGCCAAGGGCAATGCATGAGCTTGTGATAAATGAGGACGTTGTGCTTCCTGAAAATGGTTTTGAGTACATCCTTTTCGTGAAGATAGCTCATAACACAGCAAGCGCCATGGGCCGAGAGATGAAGCTATTTGATAGGGAATATAAGACAGCGATCATCTCGGCATCTCCCCGGTCTTCCGTCGTGGAAGGGTATGTAATAACAGACAGAGATATTGGAAAAGGTAAACTGGTGAAGGTACATCTTTTCAGTTGAGGTAAACATGAATAAACAAAGAGGCTGGACATGAGCGGCGCTGACTTTTTGACCCAGGGGATTATCAGAGCATTTGAGCTGATATTCAGTTTAAACCCCTATATCCTGAGCATAACAGGCGTTTCCATAAAAGTATCAGGCACTGCGACTATCCTTGCAACCCTTACCGCCATACCCCTTGCATTCACTCTCACCTTCCTGAACTTTCGCGGCAAGCAGGCACTGATTACGCTTATCAATACAGGCATGGGGCTGCCTTCTGTTTTTGTGGGGCTTTTTATTTTTGTGATGTTCGTGCCTGCAGGTCCCCTTGGGCTCCTGAACATGATTTATACGCAAAAAGCCATGATTTTAGCCCAGTACATCCTTATCACGCCTGTAATTTCCGGCATCTCACTTGCTGCAATAAAAGCCGTCCCGCAGCCGATAGTCGAGACCGTTTATACGCTCGGTGGTGGCGAAAAGGACGTTGCAGTCGCGATTTTAAGAGAGGCAAGATTCGGCATCATTACAGCCATACTTGCAGGGCTCGGGAGGGCACTCGCAGAAGTGGGTGCGATTCTCATTGTGGGCGGCAATATCGCTCTCACGGGAAGCGTGGGCGGGATAGGCGAAGGGCTATCCGAGACGCGCACGCTTACAACTGCGATTACATTGGAAACGAGCAAGGGCGATATATCCACATCCATTGCCCTTGGGATAATCCTTATTTCCCTTGTCCTTTCGGTTAATATCCTGGCTAACTTCTTCCAGAGGAGGGATTGAAATGGCTGAGGAATTAATCAGGATACAAGACCTCTGCAAATCCTTTGGAAGCAAGGAAGTATTAAAAAACATAAATCTGGTGATTAACCGGGGCGAGATATTTGCTTTGATTGGACCGAGCGGGGTGGGGAAGACCACACTACTTCGGATATTAAACTTTTTAGAGACGGCTTCGGATGGGAAACTTGTTTTCAACGGAATTCATAGCAGCCATAAAATCGACGCCCGGCGCAGGATGTCAATGCTTTTCCAGACGCCAGCCATTTTCAATACCTCTGTGTTCAACAATGTGGCTTACGGGCTGGAAGTCCGCAACGCGGATAAAAACACGATTAAAGAAAAAGTGATGAATGCGTTAAATATAGTTGGGCTTCCGGGCAAAGAGCATCAAAAAGCCAGGACACTTTCAGGCGGGGAAGCTCAGCGCATGGCTTTTGCGCGGGCGATAGTTTATGACCCCGATATCCTTCTTCTTGATGAGCCGACCGCTAATCTTGACCCTGCGAATGTGGCGAAGATAGAGGATATCATCAGACGGATACGGAGCGAGCGCGGTACGACCATTGTTATTGCAACGCATAACGTCTATCAGGTAAAGCGCATTGCAGACAGGGTAGGGATATTATTAAACGGGGAATTGATCGAGGTGAACAGTAAAGACGGTATTTTTACGGTGCCGAAAGATGCAAGGTCGGAGGCGTTCATAAGGGGGACGATGATCTATTGAGCTGGATCGGTCAGATTCAACCGCTTATTTCCGCCTCATCACAGCCCCGAAAAACCCATCCGTCCCATGAACATGTGGCAGCGACCTGAAGAACCCCTCCTCTGTCATGAATTTACTGAATAATTCCGGGTTTACTTCTGCCGCAGGGATGAGGCAAAACTCCTTTCTCTCCTCAAGGAAAGCCCTTACAACATCTTCATTCTCCTCCCTGCTTATCGTGCAGGTTGCGTAGACCAGACGCCCTCCTGGTTTTACAAGCTCGTTGTAATCCCTGAGAATATCTTTCTGCTTCGCTGCAAGCTCCGAGATATCCTGCTCAGTCAACCGCCATTTCGAATCCGGGTTCCTCCTGAACACGCCCATCCCGGAGCAGGGGGCGTCGATGAACACGCAATCTGCGGTGCCTTTAAGCCGCTTTAAGTTCATGCCTTCAGGGGTCATGGTACGGATGTTTGAAGCGCCGCTCCTGCCTGCCCGCCGCCGCAGATTTGCGAGTTTTCCTGCATGGGTGTCCATAGCCAGTACAGTTCCCCGTGCTTTCATCAATCCTGAGAGAAACAGGGATTTTCCGCCATTACCTGCGCATGCATCAATCACATTCTCGCCGGGCTTTGCCCCAGTAAGCATGGTAATAAGCTGGCTGCCTTCATCCTGCACCTCAAAAAGCCCGCTCCTGAACGCATCGGTTTTGAATATATCCTCCTTTTTATCAACTACAAGCCCATAGGGTGAAAAGGCTGTCAGGGACGAGCTGTAGCCCTCATCAAGCAACAACCGTTGAAGAGGCTCACGTTCTATTCTCAGGGGATTTGTCCTTATGGTAAGAGGAGGGTCAAGGTTATCGGCACTGCAAAGCGCTTCAACAGCCCGGACGTCTTTGAATTCCCTGAGCCACTTTTCTACGATCCAGCGGGGATGCGAATGGTATACAGAGATATACTCCACCGGGGCCTTTTCCCTGTCGGGGTAGGTAACGTCTTTATTCCTCAGTATCCCTTCAACAGTCCGTTTTACAAAGCCGCCAGCCTCTTTTTCATGCGATGAAAGAGCTACAGCGTTATTTATTATACCGGCAGGCGATGCGTCCGTGAACACAGCCTGGTATGTGCAGATCCTAAGTATGTTGAGTATATTTAAACTAACCCTGGAGATAGCGGCTCGTGATGCGTGTTCAACGATGTAATCTATCCGCTCCCTATGCCGCAGTATCCCATAAACGATCCCCACGATAGTTGCTTTTTCAGTGGATGAGAACTCTTCGTTTTTAAAAAGCCCGCCGAGGAGAAGGTCGGGATATTTTCCCTCACCGATAGCTGAATTCAGGAGGCGCATGACGGCAAAATACGCTTTTTGCCTGATGAATATGCCATTCTTTTCTGGAGTATGCACATTCATCCATTTCCCTTGTATTATTTAAGCATAGAACCTCTGCCAGTAGTCCGATTAATGTATGTGAGCTTGTACCTGAACCCTTGATTTTTTTAGGTTTCAGGTGCTAAGTACAGTGGCAGCAAAAACATATATACCATTAAGTAATAACAATGTTATAACATGAAACAAAAAATCAGGAAAGTCGGAAACAGCATGGGGATAATAATCCCGCGATATATGCTGCAAGAGATGGGTATGCCGGAAGTAGTAGACATAAGTTTAACTGAGGGTAGTCTATTAATCAGCCCTTTGGATAGTAAGATCATCAGACGCAAGCCAAGGGATGAAGATGAGACAACCGGCTTATACAGTCTGATGAAAGCTAACATAGAACGCAACATCAAAAAAGGAAAAGTACGGTGGGTTAACGAAAGAGAGATGGAAAGGACGATATGTTAGAAGAACTGAAAAAAATAGCGTCCATAGAGAACCTTGTAGACAAAAAAGCGTATTTCATGTCCCTTCTAACACAGGAGGCTGAGAAAAGGAACACACGTCCTATCGTTGTTGGGGGGTCTGCTGTAGATTTTTATACGGAAGGAATATTTCCAAGTTACGACATAGACCTTATAGGGGATCGGAAAATAATAGGTGAGATATTAGAGAATACCTTTGATTTTAAGCGTAGTGGAAGACACTGGATTAATGAACAAATAGGTATTTATGTGGAAGTACCGGGAGACCATTTAGCAGGAAACAGGGATAAAGTCACGACAATAAAAGTCGGCAATCTGAAATTATATGTGATTGGGATTGAGGATTTGATAATTGACCGCCTGGCAGCTTGCAGTGAGTGGAAGTCGGACACAGACTGCAAACAGGCGCATTACATGCTTAGATATTATCACAGCAGAATAGACTTCGATTATCTGGACAAAAAAGCAAAGGACGAAGGGCTTTTAAAAATATTAACTAAACTTGGCAGGCAAGTCTGACGGATAAAATTGAAATATCACCAAAAACAATTACAGAATCATGGAAGAACTTGATGTTAGAGGCAAGGTATGTCCTTTGCCGCTGTTTTACGCAAAAAAGAAGATGTCTGAGATGAAACCTGGCGAAGAACTCGAGATCATCGCGGATGACCTGACCGCAAAGGAGACAATACCTAAATGGAGCCATATCCACGACCAGGAAGTCGTAAAAATCCAGGATGAAGGTGCTTTTTTCAGGATAATAGTCAGGAAGCGTAAATAAGGATATTTACCTTAAATCTTGCATGTTTAATTGGTATAATAAAGCGATAGATTTATATATATGAATCATTATTGATTAATGGTGATAATCATAATGGTGATTATGCATGAAATACTCTATTGGAGACACTGTAAAATTTAAGCTCGGGTCGGGCGAAGTACAGAAAGGGAATATCCAGTATATCGAAAAAAAGCGTAACGGAGATATACTTTATATAAACAGTTTCAGCAGATGGGCATACAGGATTCCCAAAAAGAGGGTCGTTTCACTGATCCCAAGAAAATAAGAATTATTTCTCTTTTGCCGGATTTTTCTTTTTTTCTTTATCCGGTTCTTTTCCCGGGTTATTCTTCTCCAATTCAAGCTTCTTTTGCCACTCTATGAAATTGCAGTGAGGGCATCCAATATCCCAGGGTCGCTTCCCTTTGTTTATTATCTTGATAAAATAAAGACCGTGGTCTTCGCACTGTTTATCCGTGACCACTATCTGCCCGCTTTTAGGCAATGGCAGGATAAAATCGCATTTCGGGTACGATGAGCACCCTATAAACCTTGAACCTTTCTTGGATTTCCGTATTATCAGGTCGGATGAGCATCTCTTACATGTCCCTATAATGCGGTCTTCATATAAACCATTCTTAAGGGACTCGCTTATAAGTTCTTTATTCTTGAAAAGGTCCCTGAATACCTCCTCAAGCATATCCTTTGATTCATTGACCACATATTCCTCGGTTATCTTTCCCTCGGAAATCTCATCCATATCCTGCTCAAGCTTGCTCGTCATCTCAGGTTTTGTGATGGTATTTGCATACTTCTCAAGCGCCTCTATCACGGCATAGGCAGTCTTTGTCGGCTGAAGCGGATTGCCCACCACATAAGCCCTGGAATAGAGCTTGGATATTATTTCGTGACGTGTGGATTTTGTTCCTATTCCCATATCCTCCATTATCTTTATCAGGTGCCCCTGGCCGTATCTTGATGGAGGCTGCGTCTCTTTTCCCACAAGATTTATTTCTTTTACAGTAAGTACCTGCCCTTCCCGAAGCTGCGGAAGTATCCTGTCCTCAGGCATATTATATGAGTAATACCACCTCCAGCCCGGCTCTATCAGTCTCGCACCGTTAGCCCCGAACTCCTCATCGCTTATGTCCACGGTCACAGCCATGGTCTCCCACTGCGTCTCGCCGGCGAACGTAGCAAAAAAGCGCCTTACAACAAGCTCGTATATTTTCCATTCATCTTCCTTGAGATGGCTTCGTTTAGCCGGCGTTGCAGGATGGATAGGCGGGTGGTCAGTGGTCTCTTTTTTACCTCTGGTAGGCTCAAGATTTCCTGAGAGCAGCTTTTGCGAGTACTCGTGGAACTCGGTATTTAAAAAGGAGGCAATAATGCTTTTAGTATCAAGAGTGGCCGGATAAACCGTGTTATCGGTACGCGGGTACGAGATATACCCGTTAACATAAAGGAACTCCGCTATCCGCATGGCATTTGCCGCTGAGATCCCGATAGAGCTTGCGGCCCTGAGAAATTCCGTGGTATTGAAGGGTGTGGGAGGCTTCTCATTCCTTTTTCCAAGCACGATGCTTTTTACAGTACCTGTACTCCCGAGCTTTGCCTTTATCTGCTCGGCCTCGTTCTTATCCAGGAACCGCCCTTTTTTATGCTGCGTCTCGAATTCTCCCCCGTTCACCAGGATAGCGAAGAGTTCCCAGTACGGCACAGGCACGAAAACATCCCTCTCTTTCTCCCGGTTCACTATTATAGCAAGCGTGGGCGACTGCACCCTGCCAACAGAGAGGAACTTATCCCCGAGCCTTCCCGAACTCAATGAAACAAAGCGGGTAAGCACCGCTCCCCATATCAAATCGATGACCTGGCGCGATTCACCTGCCGCCGCAAGGTTAAAATCGATCTTTGCCGGGGATGCAAAGGCTTTTTTTATCTCTGCCGGTGTTATGGTACTGTAACGCACCCTGTCTGCAGGGACTTCAGGATTTACCTTCTTTATTATGTTGAGCGCCTCTACGCCGATAAGCTCTCCTTCGCGGTCGTAGTCTGTTGCGATGGTAAGATGCTCTGCCTCTTTCCCCAGTTTCCGAAGCGCGGTGACAATGTTCGCATGCGTTGGCGTCGTCTGTACCTCGGCATGGATAAGGTCTTTTATATCCGTTTTCTGCCAGTTATTATAATCTTTCGGGAAATCCACTTCCACGATATGCCCGGACAGGCCCATGATAGTTTTGCCGTCGAACTTATACGCATCAACGCCGCTGATTCTCTCCTTCGCCGGCT
>CABMIB010000041.1 GCA_902386135.1 uncultured archaeon | reverse complement strand
AGAGCCTTCTGAATTTATAGAAATAAGCTGAAAGCTCGGTTTTATCACCGTAAATGATTACATGATTATGAATTATATCTATCTGTATGTAGAGAGGCAACTGTTCAAAGACCTTAATATCATACTTCCCCCCCAGCAATCTACTAACATCCCTTAAAACCGTATCGTTTTGTGATTTTACGAGGCACACATCCATATCGGATGCCCCGGTCTCTTCGCCGGTGGCGTATGACCCGAACAGAAGTATTCCGAGGGTTTTATCCTTGAATATCTCAAAATCTTGTTTCAGGTCTGTAGATTTCAACAATGTTTCTGCACCACCTTGGTTTTCATGTACTCATTTGAAGTTTGTCTTTTTAACTATATAATATTGGCATGACCCTTTATAAATATCACATCGCAACCTGTTTTGTACGGTCGATTAAAAACCTTGCATAAACTATATATTTCCATAGGTTATGTATAGTATTGTCAAAACCATAAAAAGATGATCATAATGACCCTGAATACGAGCCAGCAATCATATCTTGAAGAAAAATTCAAAGACCGTGTGACTTTTGACCCTGTAGAACGCAAACTTTACGGGCACGACATCGCCGCTATTCCTGCCCTTATTAAGCCTCTTATCGGAGATACAACGCCTGATGCTGTAGTCCAGCCTAAAAGCGAGGAAGAACTTATCGAGCTTGTCAGGTGGGCTAACGAGCGTAAGATTCCACTCACACCGAGGGGCAAAGCCACATCGGGTTACGGGGGAGCGATCCCGGTCAAGAAAGGAATAGTTGGTGATTTTTACCGGATGAAAGATGTGCAGGCTGTTGATACGGATAACCTGACTGTGACCGTGCAGCCCGGTCTCTCTTGGGAGCAACTGGACAATAAGCTTGCGTCTTCTGATCTGACCCTGAGGCTCTATCCTACCAGCTACCCCTCCTCAACAGTGGGAGGCTGGCTTGCGCAGGGCGGAGCCGGTATCGGAAGCTACGAGTACGGCTATTTCCGCGAGAACGTGGTCTCAGCAAGGGTTGTATTACCTGCAGGCGGGGTTCATGAATTCTCAGGCGAAGAACTTGACCTGGTTTCAGAGGCTGAAGGAATTACGGGATTGATCAGCCGTGTAACTCTTGGCGTCCAGCCAAAGGAAGACATGGATGTAGTTGCTATAGCCTGTCCGGATGCCCGCGACCTCCAGAAGCTTGTGAAATCTATCATTGAAACAAAACTGCCTGTCTGGTCAATGGTATTCATCAACCCGCGCATGGCTGAAATGAAGAACCGCGCACCGGTGATGGAGCACTACGGGCACCCGGCTGAGGAGAGAGTGCTGCTGCCTGCTGCTTATGTGCTGACGCTGGCTTTTCGCTTAAAGGATAGCGGAATGATTCGCTCCGCCCTGCCGGAATTGATCAAACCCTGCGAGGCTGAAATATTAGAAGACCGCATAGCACGGCATGAGTGGGAGCACCGCTTCAAGCTCATGGTCGTGAAGCGCCTCGGTCCTTCTCTTGTGCCTGCCGAGGTCATTGTGCCTTTATCCAATCTGGGCAGCATGATGGGGGAGATCGAACGCAAGGTAGACCAGCCCATAGTTAAGGAAGGTGTCATTATCCGGAACGGCTCAAAAGGCGAGCCTGAAGCTGTTATCCTTGGCTTTATCCCGAGTGACCAGAGAAAGTTCAGTTACAACCTGGTATTTGGTCTTGTCCTCACGATCATGAAGATCGCCGAAAAGAACGGCGGAAGACCGTATGCGACCGGATTGTATTTCTCAAAGAAAGCCGACAGGGTGCTGGGCAAAGAACGGGCAGGAAAACTTCGTGATTTCAAGAAACAAACGGACCCACGGGGATTGATGAATCCCGACAAGGTTATCGGCAACGGGCTCCTGGGTATTGCGCTGCATGTAGCCGGGAGCTTTGAGCCGCTTATCCGCCCCCTGGGGAACGTGGTAACTACACGCATTGGTGAGAGACCTGATGGCAATATCCGCGATATTCCTGCCGATGTAGCCTGGTATGCCTATAGCTGCTCACAATGCGGATATTGCATGGATGAGTGCGCCCAGTTCTACGGGCGAGGCTGGGAAAGCCAGAGCCCGAGGGGCAAATGGTACTGGCTGCGCGAATATATGGAAGGTCGCGCTCAATGGGACCAGAAGATGGTTGATACATTCCTTGTTTGTACGACCTGCGAGCTTTGTAATCGGCGCTGCTCCGCCTCCCTGCCTGTCGAGCCATCGTGGATGAAACTCAGGGGCAAACTCATAGATGAAGATAAACAGATGACCTTCCCGCCGTTTGTGATGATGGCTGAAGCCCTGCATGCGCAAGGCGATATCTGGGCAGGATATAGAAAAGACCGCTCTGCCTGGTTCCCGGCTGACTTAAAGGAGAAACACGGCCCGCATTATAGATCAAAGAACGTGTACTTCGCCGGCTGCACAGCCAGCTACGTCGAGAAGGATATCGGCATGGCAAGCGTACGGCTGCTTGATAAGGCAGGCGTGGACTTCACATACCTTGGCGAAAAGGAAAGCTGCTGCGCAACACCAATGCTTGTTGCTGGCAGATGGGACCTGTTCGCAGAGACAATGAAACGGAATATTGCTGCGGTTAGGGCTGCCGGCGCTGATACTGTCATTACCTCCTGCCCTGCATGCGACCTGATGTGGCGCCAGGTTTACCCGGAGTGGGCCAAGAAACTGGGCATAGAGTATGGGATTTCGACCAGGCATTACAGCCAGATTGTATCAGAGAAGATTAAAGCGGGAGAGTTCAGGTTCCCGGCTCAAGCCACGAAACCGGTTACGGTCACATGGCATGACTCCTGCCACATCGGCAGGGCTTCTGGTATATACGAACCTCCGCGTGATGTTATAAAAGCTATCCCAAACGTGAAATTTGTGGAAATGAGCCACAACAGGGAGAACGCCCATTGCTGCGGCTCGGTGCTAACCCTTATCAAAGAGCCGCCTGTAGCCGCTGATATTGGAAAGATACGCCTGGATGAGGCTGTAGAGGCTGGCGCTGAAAAGGTGCTTGCTCTGTGCCCATGCTGCCAGTTCCAGCTAAGGGTGAGCGCAGATAAGAAGAAAGTCCCGGTTGAAGTCGTGGACCTTGCGAGGTTCGCGAGTGCTGCCATCGGCTACGAATTCCCGGACCCGAACCCCGAAGTCCAGGCACAGTGGACTGTCTTTGAGGCAATGATAGCTCTCATGACACCACGGGGCTTTGCAGACCTGATGGGCACGATGTTCCCGGAGCTTATCGATGCCATGCCTTTCGGGATGGGAAAGATGATGCGTGCGATGGGCAGGGTCCCGGGCGCGCTTTCGCTCATGAAGCCGATGTTCCCTGTGCTGTTCCCCATCCTGCTGCCAAAGATGATGCCAAAGGTCATGCCCGCAATGCTTGAGAGAGTGAAGCAGAGGATTCCCATGCCGGATTACATGGCAGAACAGATGCCAGAGCTTATGCCGAAGGTGATGGATAACCTGATGCCGCACATGATCGATGACGTGGTGCCGCTGGTCACGCAGCCGATGATCGATTACCTGAGAGGTAAAGTAACGCCCGGCTAAGAAAGAAAAGGATTAAGTATAATCGTGCATATTGACAGTCCACCCCGCCTTAACTCAGTGGCCAGAGTGCGCGGCTGTAGTATGATTCATGTGCGATATGCACACATTAACGCGCAGGCACCGCGAAGTCCCCGGTTCGAGTCTGGGAGGCGGGATTTTTTATTATATTTAACGAATGTTATAGTGACTGGCCGTAAATTATAGCCATTACGGAAAGTCCGTATATCCGGCAGTCTTCTTAAATATTTCACGAATTGATGGGATTAAACATCGCAAAGAACGCAAAGCTTAGCAGCAAAAATCTTTGCGAACTTTGCGTTCTTTGCGGTGAGTTCACTATATGCTGCTACTGATAACGCATACTGAAGCTAAACTTTGGGGTTAATTACTATAGCTATCGGAAATAATATAAGCGTTGGATGAGTTTACTATTAAGTAATGCATGAGATAATTAAAGCTGAAATTTATTTCGATGGCGAATACTACTGCGCCAAAACCTTAGGTATAGATGTATTTACCCAGGGTAAGACACTTGATGAAACAATAGATAATTTAAAAGAAGCTGTGGCTTTGCACCTTGACGATTCTAAAAATCCCGATAAGCAGATCGACACATTTTTCTAAGAACTTTCGCGAGATTTAATCAGATGAACGAGTATCATTTAATCGGACCGTTTCCCAAACCCGAAGAAGGGGAATATGTACCCATAACCTTTGTTGAGTTCAAACGAAAGCTTGTAGGCTGGTCGCCAGAACTTAAAAGAAGCGTGTACATCGAGAATGGCGAGGACAGCTCAAAGTTAAAAAGGATCAGGGAAGTGAATGTGATGATCGCGATTAATCATCTATCCGGGAAGGTATCGTCTATTGAGCTTACAGATGAAGAGAGACAGCAATTCGATGAAGTCTACAACACGTTCCTTAAAAGCGGAGGACAGCTCATGTACACGCGAAAAAAGGTTGGAACAAGAATGGTCTCTTGCTTTGAGGTTCATTCTGTTGACAGGGAAGCAACAGACGTACCTGAAAAAACCCTGTTGTCCGAAAGAATGTGAGCGGGACGAGAAAAAGATAAACGTTATTTTTATTTTACGATCACTTTGCCTGTGGCATTCGGGTATTCTTTAAGCGAAGGATACGCTGCCAGGACAAAATTATAAGTCCCGGACTGGTTAAACTGATATGAGGTTTTTTTTGCGTACTCCGTGATCTTATTTTCAAATAAACCCTCTTTACTGACCAGGACAATGCGTGTGCGCTGCAGTTCCTCATTACTCCATACAACAGTGTCTGACCTGTTTATGCTTATAACTTCAGGATTAAAACCATGCCCCACATCCATTTTAACCGGATATGATTCGCTTTGCCCGGGCGCAATAGCTGGAGCTTGTGCCTGCACCAGAACAGGTCCCTGCGCGGTATCTGCCGCAGGTGTGGTCGTCACAGACGCATTAATATTGGGAGTATCCCGGGGATGCTTAAACTGCGGTATCAGATAAAAAGATAGAATAACGATAAATACGATAATCCCCCCCAGTACAATGACATTTCTCAAGTTTCCTTTCGGGGAAAATGTTTTTTGGGTTACTTCAGCGCTCGTTCGGGGTTGTTTGATATCAGGTATCTTATCCTTGATCGAAGGGAGCTTAATTTGAAGAACATCCTCTTTTATCTCGTCAGGTTTTTTATTTTCGGAAAAATCCTGGTACCAGTCGCACTGCGGGTTCAGGCAGAATTGTGCTGTGGGAATATCTACAAATCCAAGCCCGATGGATTTCTTTACACTTTTTGTCTGAACTTCGCCTCCGCATTTAGGACATCTTTCAGCAAACTTCATAGGCCGTATATATTAATGCAGGCAATATTAAGATTAACGGAAATCTATATAAAACTTTAAAACTTAGCAAAAATAGTGCACATAAAACCACAGATACGTATCCTTGCTATTGATGATTCGCCTTTAATAAACGAAGAGGTCACAATAATAGGTGCTTTTTTCAGGGGAGGCGGGCAGCTTGATGGCATTCTTCGCTCGGAAATAACAAAGGACGGCACAGATGCTACAGACACAATCATACGGATGGTCAGAAATTCAAAGTATTACGGCCAGATAAGAATCATCATGCTTGATGGCGTGACTTATGCAGGATTCAATCCTGTTGATATAATTAAACTTTTTAATGAGACAAAGATCCCGGTCATCGTTTTCATGCGTTCATGCCCTGATTTTGAAAGCATCAGGCTCGCCCTCAAGCATCTTGCAGGGTCGGAAGAGAGATGGGAGATAATCCGGCGTGCAGGGAAAATCCACGAGATAATACAGGAGAACCCGGTATATATCCAGTTCTGCGGCATCGATAAAGAAAGCGCAATCGAGATCGTCCGCATCACCTCAACGCACAGCAATATCCCCGAGCCGCTCAGGGTTGCGCATCTTATAGCTACGGGTGTTGTGCTGGGTGAATCGGCAGGTAAAGCGTGAAAAAGAGGCTGCTATATATCGTGCGAAAGCAGATACAACCAAAAAAGTTAAAAAGAAGGTATTGTTACCTTCTTCTGACCAGTAGGGCTACCAGCAGGGCCCCGACCGCGAAGAACACTTCAAAACCGGGTGACTTCTGGGGTGCCGGTGTTGCAGCCGCTGCTTCTGCAGAAGCCTGGCCTTTTACATATTTATGGATGCCTTTTGCGTATTGTCCTGCCCATGCCTTATCCTTATCGTTATGGCAGTTCAGGCATGACCATTCCAGTGTTACATAGCCGTTAGCGAAGTTTCCAGCATCGTCGAACATCTTGGCGTTCACATCTGTATTTATCTTGAACAGATGTGTCTTTACGTCAGCTTTGAACTTGGCTGCATCTCCTGTTGCAGATTCGCCTATGGCAGGCATATGGCAGTCGATACACTTAACGCCGGCCTTCTGCATCGTGCTGCCGGTGAAATCCGTGTTCTGCTTGGCATGGCATGTTATGCACTGTGTTTTTATGCCGGCGCCTTCTGTCGGGTTCGTCTGCCCAACATGGGTTCCTTTATGCGGGTCATGGCATGAAACGCAGGAGAGGTCTTTATGAGGACTGTTAAGGAACTCAGGGTACTGCTCATGATGATCTATGAACGTGCCGTCTTTTGCAATTATCTTCGTATCATCAGCACCTCTTGTATGACAATTTCCACAAAGCGAGGCAGAATCGGTCTTCAATATGCCAACACCTTTTCCTCCGCCCTTGGAGACATGCACGCTGCCCGGTCCGTGGCACGCTTCGCAGGTTATGGATTTCTCTTCCCATGTTCCGACTATGCCCGGTTTGTTATCCTGGCTGCCGGTAAGGGAATAGCCTGTTGTGTGGCAGTTGCCGCAGTCATATTTTAGAGTCACACCCGGTTTATAATCGACCCATTGCTTTGTTGCAATATTATACTGGTTTGAGCCGTTTACGTTCTTTTTTGCCCCTGTCTTTGTGATTATATAGCCGTTGCTGTCTATGAATCTTGACTTCCATCCCCACCCGCCTATTACACGATAAATATCCTTATCCGTATATCCATCCGGGAATGGTATCCCGAATGCCTGGGCCTCAGCCGGGGTCAGCAACTTATACGGATGTCCTGATGTCTTCCAGTCGTCATATTTATCAGGGTGGCACATCTTGCATTTCTCAGACCCGACATACGTTGATGCGGGATCAGGTTTCGTTACCGGGACTTTGTGTTCCCCTATTACGTAATCTTTAGCATACACCTGCTGTGCCGCTACGGAGAACAGCATAGCGAATACCAGCAAAAAACAAACCTTTTTTACATTTTTCAAATAGTCTCCTCCTTTATTATACTGTTCGGCTATAACATTATACTTATCATAATATATATTTTTTGGATGATGTTGTTTTGATGCTCTGGTGAAAAATATATGGATGAAAGAATACAGGAATAGAAGATGTGCGTTTCGTTCTCCGAAGACCACCGCAAGACTTATTAATACAAAATAACTATAACACAAAGATAGGGATGTTCAGTTCGTGTTGATAACACGGGGGATTATTATCTCGTGGTGCGAATACCGTACCAATCTTGTGATACGGTTCCGGCTGGTCGTTAAAATCCCTCCATCGACATGCAACATGTACTCTTAAGAAGAGAGAATAGGAGGAAGAATAAATGAATAGGAACATAGTACTTGAATTATTTTTGATAGTATCAATAGCTTCGATTTGGATATCAGGAGCTTTTGCAATGCAGCAATATCTGGATACCTACAATACGACTTTTAGCACAAATGGAACTTGCAGCATCTGTCACGTTAATCCTGCGGGTGGAGGAACACTTAATTCTTATGGCATGAATTTTTCGAACCAACCAAACCATTCCGACGTTGCTGGAGGCGGCACCAAAGCGGCATTAACAGCAATAGGACAAGCCCCTGCTATTACTTCAACAGCAACGACAACAGCTACCTCAATGGTGACAACAACATCGACTGCTACCTCGATGGTAACAGCAACATCGACCGCGACTTCAGCCGCTACAGCACCTCCTTTAATTGCAACTCCGGTATCTACGGAAACTCAAATGCCTATAGTAACTCAAGTAATTACAACCCCGGCACCTACCCCGACCCCATCAACGCCCGGTTTCGGACTGGGGGTTTTCATAGCCGGGTTACTGGCATGCTACTTCATACTGAAGCGGCATAACAACTGAGGCAGGAAACCTGCCCTTTTTTTATTTTTGCGTGCGCATTGGTAATGTTTATATTTCTTCGATATTAACACTTAAACCATGGCAGAACTTGGAAAAATAGAAAAACCAGAAGTGAAGAGTTTCAAATCGAAGCGAAAACTGTATGTAGTGCCAACGCTTCCGTTTGAGGAACTGGCTTTGCAATTCAATATCGATAACGCGAAGATCGAAAGGTTCTGGGGCGAAGTAAATGAAAAAATTGAGTACTTCGCATCGACCTACGGGAATATCGGCATCATGTATGTTGAAGGTATTAGCGAGGATGAGAGCGCGGGTCTTGAATTTTTTGAAAAGTACGGGAAAGACAGCAGCCATTATAAACTGGCCAAAACACTGATCGAGAAAGGGGCAAAGATTAAGGGAATCGATAAAGAAGAACTAATCGGACGGTCAAGACTGCTTTTTGACGAGTACTCCAAGTCGTTCCTGCCCGAGATAAAAAAGCTCTACGAAGAGTTCTTTGGAAAGAATATCGATTTTGAGGGATGGAGAAATTACCTCGTAAAAAAAATCCAGGAAACACAGGATGAAATGAGCAGGCTTGCCTCGAAACTTATCGGGGAAATGCCTGATGATGCAAGTGGCGTCCTTATTATAACCGACGAAAGGCCGGTCGAGTATCCGCAGGACACGGATGTTTTCATGATACGTCCGCCTTCATTCGATGAGCTCGCCCGGAATATAAGGGACTCAAGCCGCGCGATGTCCTGAAGTAATATTTATCCATCCAGGCGCTCTACTAACAGTTCTATGAGCTGGATAATATATGCCTTTGCGTGCATATTCCTTTATGGGATTATGGTTTTTTTCATTAAGGTGGCTTCAGGTAGCGGTAATCCCATCGCATCGTCCATGTTCTTTATTTCAGCCCAGTTCCTGGCGCAGATAATCCTCGGGGCGTATTTTATCTCGAAGAACAATCTGGATATCGACTACAGCAGCATCAAATACGGTATAATCGGGGGCATCTCCGCAGCAGGAGGGACAATCCTCTATTTCCTGGCGCTCCAGCAAGCGCCGATATCAAAAGTTGCGCCAGTTGTGAATATGAACCTAGTCATCGGGGTGCTTCTTGGCGTGATCCTTCTGAAGGATGCGATGAACCTGCGGATCGCGGCTGGCATTGTTCTTGCGGTGACGAGCATATACCTGCTGACGAACGGGAACTGAAAATCAACCCCACTTGCGTTCAGTTCAACTAAGTTGATTAAACACATTTATCTATATTTGCGTCCTTCCGAAAGCCGGTAATATTTATGAGTCTTATCACCGAAGCAAAAAAAGGCAATCTGACAGAAGAGATGAAACTGGTCGCAGCGGATGAACGCGTCGAGCCCGAGTTCGTGCGCCGCGGACTTGCGAACGGCAGGATAGTCATCCCCGTGAGCCCGTACCGCTATACAAAGCCCTGCGGCATCGGGAAAGGGCTTCGCACAAAAGTGAACGCGTCCATCGGCACATCATCTGATATCGTGGATATCGATATGGAAATAGAAAAGGCGAAGGTTGCCGAAGCGACAGGCGCGGACACGCTCATGGAGCTTTCAACAGGCGGGGATTTTTATGATATCAGGAAAAAGGTGATTGACTCCACGACGCTCTCCGTGGGAAGTGTGCCCCTGTACCAGGCTTTCATCGAGTCTATCCGCAAATACGGCAGCGCTGTTGATATGAAAGAGGATGAACTGTTCAGGATTACAGCTGAGCAGGCAAAGCTTGGGACAAATTTCATGGCAATCCACACAGGCATTAACCTCCTCACTGTCGAGCGCCTTAAAAGACAGGGACGGTTCGGGGGCCTTTGCTCGCGCGGCGGGGCTTTCATGACTGCATGGATGCTGCACAACGAGAAAGAGAACCCGCTGTACAGCGAGTTCGATTACCTGCTTGAGATAATGAAAGAACATGAGGTCACACTGAGCATGGGTAACGGGATGCGTGCCGGGGCGATACATGATTCAACGGACCGGGCGCAGATACAGGAGCTTATCATGAACTCCGAGTTGTCGGACAGGGCGCATGAAGCCGGCGTGCAGACCATCGTGGAAGGACCGGGGCACATACCGATCGATGAAATAGATGCGAACGTGAAGCTGATGAAGCGCCTGAGCGGCGAGAAGCCGTTCTATATGCTGGGACCCCTGGTCACGGATATCGCGCCCGGATATGACCACATAGTTGCTGCCATAGGTGCATCCATCTCAAGTGCAAGCGGCGCGGATTTTATCTGCTACGTAACGCCTGCCGAGCACCTTGCTCTCCCCAATATCGAGGATGTGAAACAGGGCGTAATAACTGCAAGGATTGCCGCACACATAGGGGACATGGTAAAAAATAACGACAGGGAGCGCGACCTTAACATGGGGCGCGCCAGGCGTGATCTGCAGTGGGGCAGGATGTTCGAGCTGGCTATTGACCCCGCTCATGCGAAATCAGTTCGTGACAGCCGCTCGCCTGCTGATGAAGAGGCGTGCACCATGTGCGGGAATTACTGCGCGCTGAAGATCGTGAAGCAGAGCTTCAATTTTGAAAGATAGGCGTATTTACGCCTTCTTAATTCTTGTAACCGCAAGCCTGATATCCTCTTCCTTGACAGTTGTCCTGCCTGCGTGCTTTGCCAGAGTTATGGCTTCGCGGGAAACCTCCAACCCATAATCCTCAAGAACTTTAGCAAGCTCAATACCTGCTCCCTCGCTGACCCTGTCAGCCCCAGCCTTCCTGATGATTCGCTCAACTGGCGCCAGTGGAAGTACCGGTGGTACCTGTTGTGTCATTTATTTTCACCTCTTAATTAAAATTTACGTTTGTTTTTATAGGAAAATAAAAGTATATATAGTTTTTCAAAGTGAATAAACCAATATAAACCGAAAAAATATCGTTTTATCCGGGATTAAGGCAAAATAAAGGTTTGATGGTTATGCAACAACTTATAAGGTAGCTTTAGCGTTCGCCGCTATAAAATCCCTGACAAGTTTCGCGCCAAGCAGCGCAGTATTGCCTGAATCATAAGCAGGCGCTATCTCGATCAGGTCAAAACCTACAATATGCGGCGCAAGACAGGCTATCACCGATCTCACATCGCGCGGCATCAATCCGTAAGGCTCAGGTGTCCCGAGCGCCGGGGCGTAGGCCGGGTCGATAGCGTCCATGTCGATTGATAAATATACAGGACCATCAATATACCTGCGGAGCTCGCTGACCACGCTCTCGATGCCCATCGAAAAAACATCGTCCGCAGAGAACATTCTAATTTTGTTCTCTTCAACATACTCATATTCCACACGCGCCCCGCTCCGTATGCCAATGGAGACGTATTTTCCAGTCACATCCTCGATTATATGCCTTGAGATGCACGCATGGCTGTTCCGCTCGCCTTCGTACTCCTCACGCATATCGAGGTGTGCATCGAGTACCACGCACGCAAGGTCCGGGTATTTTGTTTTGCATGCCCTGATGAAAGGCAGCGTGAGTGAATGCTCACCGCCTAACATTACCGGGATTTTCCCGTCGCGGACATACTTATCAGCATGAACTGATAGCATTTCCAGCGTATCATCCACATACTGCGCTACTTCAAGGTCTCCTGCGTCGTGTATCTCAACATCTTTCAGGTCAATGTCAAATAAGTGGTTATATGTCTCAAAATTATACGAGTTATTCCTTATCTCCTGAGGTGCGAGCCTGCTCCCGCGCCTGAAACACGAGGTGCCGTCAAAAGGCACCCCGCAGATTACATATCGTGCGTCCTTATAATCGGAGTTTGCATCAGCAAAAACAGTTCTATGCATCTATGTTCGTATGTCTATTTTCATTTTACCCATCGAGATCAGGTAGGAAATCTCTTTACCTGCCTCTATCTTTCCCTTAAGGTCTTCCGGAATCTTTAGTTCCAGTGTGGAATAATCCGCCATGTCCATTATCTGGGCAACACCACCTGAAACTGAGATTACCTGTCCTGATTTTCTTTCTACGATAGGGACATATATCTTATCAGTTACCGGGGCTATGATCGACCGCTTAGTGCCATCAAATATGCCGATAGCATCGATCCTTGATTTTGCAGAACCGTGTTTTCCCGTTTTTGAGTGGGTCATGCTCTTAATGACACAGGGCTCTTCATCTATCAGGACGTACTTTCCTTCTTTTAATGAGCGTACTTCAACTTGTTCCTTCATTGCAATTCTCCTTCCTCCAAGATACCTTCTATCATAATAAATATGTCGATTTATTATATTACAGCCTTTTTTGGACAGTTTCCGGGGATTCCAATCAAAATATTAATGATGCATTGAGGATATTTAATCCTTAACGAGTGAGGAGTGTTAAAATGACTGAATATACCCCGGAAGAAATCGTGGAAATGGCAGACAAATTGATGAAAGATATTGCGGATTCGACAAAGGATATCGCATCTGAAGGAATAGTTGATGTTACAATGGCAGCGAATTATGCAGACAAGTGCGCCCAACTGATAAAAAACCTTGCCGAGAGCGTGTCTGAACTTCATCAACGGGTTGATGTACTCACAGAGAAAGAGTAACAGAATACCTCGAATCCGAACGCGATGAAAGAGATTCCCTTCATCGATGGTAAAACAAAGATAGCAATAAGAGATAGCAAGTTAGCGGCGTATCTGGAAAATATCGAATCCGCCGGCTATGTGGTGAAGGCAAATAAATGCAAGGTCAAGGAAGGGTTCATCGATATATTAATGATTGGCAGGGCCGGGGATTTCAAGAAATTTTTTAGCGCAAATGCAAGAATAAAAGAGGTCTATAAACAGTCTCCCCGGATATATCGTATTCTTTTTAACAGCAGTGAGCTCGTACTGTACCTTCTTGCGAACAAAGAGAAGCTTCATAACTAAAGCAAAGAGCATCGTTGAAATCGGAGCGAACAGCGCAAGAATCACAAGAGTCATGCCGATAAAACCAACCAACAATCCAGCGTCATCTTAAGTTGCAGCCCTCAATTAAGACCCAAAAATTTTTAATATGGAGTTAAATATGTTTTTTATTATATCAAGTATAGTAAACTGCTCAAGAGCTGTTTTCTCCTGAGCCGACTGAAGGGAAACGCTTTCTGGATTATAAGTCTTTCCTGCTGCCCATGAGCCATGGCACACAGGGCAGGCTTTACTCAGGTTTCCTGCATGGATACTATGGATTTTGCTGCCGTGACAGGAGACGCACTGGAATGCTATTCCTTCTTTGATTCCTCGAACATCAGAGTTGTCACTGCTGCTGCTATCAACATGACAGACAGAGCATTGTATAGTGTTGTGGGCATTATGGTAAATGTCCCTTTCGCTTCCATTGATATCTGTGTTCCCTATGTGGCATGCCCGGCAGATGTTGGGATTGTGTTCCGCTTCCATTTTAGGCACGTCGATACTTGTACCCATTCCGCCGCTGGTTCTGTATTTATGACAATCTCCACAGTCTCCACCTCCATTCCAAGCATCTAATGTTTCTTGATGGCACCCGATACAGGGAACGGGTTTATGCCCATCCGGCATATCAGCTTTTGCGAATGTAGTACTCAGTAAAATGAATATAAAGAGAAGAGATAGAAATACCGTGGTTTTAAAAGCTTTCATGTTTTTAAATAAAAAAAAGAAATGGGGAAAATCCCATTTCATTTACGGCGTTGTTAATGCTGTAGAGTTGTCAGTGGTCTTGTTATTGAGTCCAAGTACCTGTGCACCCTGCGTGCCGTTACTATTTACAAGATACATAGTTGTGCCCGGTGCCCAGTTGGCATAGTTATGGGCGCCTGTTGCAAATGCACCACCAGTACCATTGCCATATTCCTCGACATCTACAGTGCCCTTAGCAGAGAAGCCGCCGACACTCCAAGTTTTATTGTCACCAGGTGAATCGTGTAGCGCGGTGGCAGCGAATGTCAGCGCATACTTCTTCTGGAAGTTGATGTCCACTGCGACGTGCGTGTGGCATGCAACACATGCATCGTTAGCTGCGCCATAGCCCTTTCTCAGGACTCCACCGCTTGCTCTTACGAAATCATTGTGGGCTTCTGTCGAACCTGTATCGTTGACACCACTTGTCAAGCCGAATCCACCTGCCTGAATCTGGTCGGTGACAGCGGTCGCGGTATGCGGGGTACCGTAGTGGCAGTTCTCGCACTTGCTGGTGTTATCCGTTGGATCTATTAACCAGCCTGCATGGTTATATGGTTCCGGTGTATTGACTGTGTATCCAGGTTCACCTTTTTCTTGATCTCCGCCATGGCACTCAAGGCATGAGACCAATGATGCCGCATGGTACTTTGTACCAGGCGTGATTTCTCTGGAACCTGCACCTACGAGGCTTTCAGTCGTGCCAGTCGCGCCGCCCCATGTAACTGCTCTTGGATTAAAGGCTGTTGATGCTGTAGCGTTGTTAGTATCTTTTGGCGCTCCAGCGGATTCGGTAGCTATTTCGCTTGCATACGAGTAGTTATACGTTTCACTGTTGTTGCCGTTAGCAGACAAGGTGCCAGAGTAATTACCGTTTACATCTAAGTAATCTGTCTGATTTACGAATGGTGTGCCATCGTCATTATAAACATTCCCATTCCAGTTATCTACTGTCGTTAAAGGAGCGGTCGAATAACGAATCGACTTCGGGAAGTTACCTCTCTCGAAATTCTGTATAGTAGTTACGAGATAAACCCTACCTGACAATGTAGTGCTTGAGTAGGTTATCTTTGTATACGCATCGTCACCGCTTGCGAATCCGCTCTCAGCCCTGTGACAGTATTCGCATTTGAAATTTGCGTGTGGTCCAGGAGTTCCTGTAGTTGACGAGTACCCACTATTCAGTTCTGCTTTTACATCACCGTGGCATTTAACACACGGTATCTGGTTACCTGTTGCATCTATGTTGTAGAAAGAGTGCTGCCCTGAGAACAATGCCATCGTTGATGGCAGAGCGAACACTCCTACGCCAACAAGGGCAACCAAGGCTAAAGTAAATTTTGAGTTCATTTAGATTCACTTCCTTATTTCTTTTTAATCTCCTATCCATTTTTCAAATAGGACATCCGTAGCTACAGCTCACGCTGAATTATTTTCGTGCCAGTAGCTTACGTAAGAGAATGGTTGAAGATTTATCCAAACATTCCTATTCCTATCAATGAATATCTAGCATCATATCTGTATATATAAAGTTAAGATGATAACCATTAGGTGATGACCATTAAATGATGGCCATGAGACGATGATTATTAAACGATAACCATATTTGGAAATCCCTTTATGGTCATCGTCATTACGTTTTATATACCGATATGCACATGATTACTTTTGTAGAGGAAAATAATGTTTTCAAGATTATGGTTTTTCTCCAATCTTGCTTGTTTAATCCTCTACCTATCCAATTTATTAATTCTATAATGCTATGACATCATCATAGCATCTGTCTATAAATTTGAAATCCACCCTTCGCCATCTCTATCAGGAACATTCTCAAATAGATCATCGCATAAAAATTAAGTAAAAGAATAGCAGATAAAGAATCTCTGTTTTTCGGCAGCCAATATTTACCCTTCAGGATTGGCGAGCCTCTTCCAGAGCCTTATAAGTTTATCTTTGTAATCCAATTTCTCAATATGGATTGAAAATTCGCCATCATAGAACTTTACTGTAGCTTCACGTATCGTACAGCGATAATACTTCTCCTCATTACCCGAGAAATCTATAACCGTTTTGACGTGCTGTATGAGCGAAGCATTCTCCAGAATCTTCATTTTCCTGTATACCGTTGTAAGAGGTATATTAAGCTCACGACTTATCTCCAGTGCTGAGTATTCTTCTTTGCTGGTTATGGACATTATTGCCCTTAGTGACTCTTCCGCGAAAAGTTTAATAAACTCGTTTTTGTTGTTCGTTTTCGGGTTTATCTCAGGAGGGTTATGGCTGGTTGTGATTACTTTTATATTATTTGTTCTTGGAGGTTGTCCGAAATTTGATATTGCATCTGAATATTCATTCATAACTGTTTTTGTATGGGTATCAAACCAGCAAATATATTAGAGATTTATATTACTGAAATTTTTTACTACCTAATGCAAGTTAATGGATATAACCAAGGGCATTGGAATAAGAATATCGGTATGTATAATAGTTTTTTCGACCGCTATCAATTAATGAGAATGGTTGTGTTTATATTCATTTTAAGCAAAATTTTAATCTCTGTAAACTTAAATTTCCCAGCTTTATCGAGGGGTTTTACTATGTCTTTCTTATTGGATTCTAGGTTGCTTTAATAAGATCTGAATCAAGAATTTGAGGATATTTTTCAAGCTCTATTTCCGTAAGAACTTTCCGTATTTTAGTTTAGAATTGATTTGTATCCCGGAAAAACCCCGGCAGGTCGCTAGATACTAAGAGCCTGACCTTACCGAAGAACTGACATTAAGATTATCATCATAAAGGATTATTATTGTTATTGGGGTGTTATGCATGCTTTACAAACGGATCTCTGAGCTTACCCAGGACGATATCGAGCGGGTTATGCCAAGAGAAATGGAATTTTTTAATGTCCTGAGCGATGTGAGCAAAATAATAGAAGAAGTCAAGAGGGAAGGCGATGATGCTTTACGAAGACTTACAAAGAAGTTCGATGGGGCCGACATACTGCAAATCGAAGTGGAGGATATCGAGATAGAGAACGCGTACGAAGCTGTAGCGCCGGAGCTTATTGAAGCGCTGGAAAATGCCGCGCTCAATATAGCAGCCTATCACGGCAGCCTTATAGAGCCCGGGCTTTCACTCACCGAGGTCGAGCCCGGCCTGACACTGGGATACAAATCAACTCCTATAGCGAGTGTGGGCGCCTACGTTTCCGGCGGAGCTATCGCGTATCCCTCCACTGCCCTGATGACAGTGATCCCTGCAAAGATAGCAGGCGTGTTTGAAGTGACGGTCTGTACGCCGCCGGATAAGGAGGGAAAGGTCAACCCGCTTACCCTGGTGGCTGCCGACATGGCAGGGGCGGATAGGATATTCAAGGTCGGCGGCGCTCATGCAATAGCAGCCATGGCTTTTGGGACTGAGACCATACCGCCTGTGGATAAAATAGTCGGGCCCGGCAGCGTGCACGTCACCGCTGCGAAAATGCTCGTCAGGAGCACGGTGGAGATAGATTTCCCCTCCGGCCCTTCAGAGATTGTTGTCCTTGCAGATGAGTCCGGGGAGGCTGAATGGATAGCGGCTGATATGATAGCCCAGGTGGAGCATGACTCAAAAGCCACTGCTATCCTGATAACGACCTCCGCAGAGCTTGCGGAAAAGGTCGAAAAAGAGCTCGGGACTCAGGCTAAAGCCCTGCCGAGGAAGGATATTATTGAAAAATCCCTGGAGCATGCGGCCATCCTGATAGCGGACAGCATGGATGAAGGCATCATCACATCGGACAGGCTTGCACCAGAGCATCTGCAAATCATGGTATCAGACCCGCTGGATGTCCTTGAAAAGGTGCAGCACGCAGGCTCCATATCCGTGGGAAAATATGCTCCGGCAGCGGCTGGTGATTACGCATCCGGCACCAACCATGTGCTTCCCACAGGGGGATATATAAGAATGGTCTCAGGTCTGAATGTGAACCATTTTATAACGAGGTCCTGCGTGCAGATAATAAATGAACTCGGGCTTCGGAATTTGAAAGATACTATTACCAGGCTGGCAGGCGCTGAAGGTTTCCAGGGGCATGTGGCTTCAGTGGAGAAAAGGTTCAGGCAGGGATGAGAGCATAAAAAGAGGCTATTTCTTCCTCCACCTCACCCCCTCTTTTGTATCCTCAAGTACAATACCCATCTCCTCAAGCCTTTTTCTTATTTCATCAGCCTGCTTGAAATCCTTTATTTTCCTGGCTTTTTCCCTCTCCCCGATAAGCTCCTCTATCTCACCCGGGAGTTCTTCTTTTTCTTTAAGCGTCAGGATGCCCAGAACCGAATCGAATTTGAGCATAAGCTCATAAAAAGCCTTTGCATTCTCAGTGCTCAGCTCCTCTTTCTCTATGGCGGTATTAACCTCCCCGACCATGTCGAAAATGGCAGCAAAGGCCCCGGGCGTATTGAGGTCGTTATCCATCTCGCTCTCGAACCGCTCTGCAGTCCTGCCAATTAGCATGGTTATTTCCTCGTTACTTCGGGAGCTTGAATTATAACCCCCAAGCCGTTCAACGAACTGGTTTAGCCTGTCGAGGGTATTCGAGGTATGCCCGATAGATTCCCAGGTAAAGTTAAGCCTTGACCTGTAGTGCGAGAAGACGAACAAATACCGCAAAGCCTCCGGCCTGTAGCCTCTGTCCATCACGCCCCTCAGCGTAATAAAGTTCCCCAGGCTCTTGGACATCTTCTTGTTATCGACGAGCAGGTGTTCGCAGTGCATCCAGTATCTCACGAATTTCTGCCCTGTGGCAGCCTCGCTCTGGGCTATCTCGTTCTGGTGATGGGGAAATATGTTATCTATGCCGCCTGTATGGATATCTATGGTCGCACCGAGATATTTAATTGACATGGCAGAGCACTCGATATGCCAGGCCGGCCTCCCTACGCCTATCACGGGCACCCAGAAAGGGTCACCCTCTTTCTTTTCCTTGCATAACGCAAAGTCGCGCACGTCTTCCTTCTCGTATTCATCCGCCGCAACCGTAGCCCCGGGATTTATCCGGGAGAGGGCTATCTTTGCCAGTTTCCCGTAATCAGGAAATTCGCTCACCTTAAAATAAACAGAGCCATCTTTCCGATAAGCGTAGCCCTTATCAAGCAGTATCTTGACCATATCGGCCATTTCATTTATGTGGTCGGTGACCCTGGGATAAACATCAGCCTTCTTGATCCTGAGAAGGTCGATATCCTCAAAAAAGAACCTGATATACTTATCAGTGTATTCCCTGAGGCTTACGCTCTGCTCTTTTGATGCCCTGATTGTTTTATCATCAAGGTCGGTGATGTTCATGACCTGCCTGGCAGTGTAGCCCTTAAATTCAAGATATCGCCTGAGAACATCCGCAAAAACGTAGGCGCGCAGATTCCCGATATGGGCAAAACCATAGACTGTCGGGCCGCAGGAATACATACCTACATGTCCATCGTTAAGAGGAACAAAAACCTCTTTTTCCCCGGATAAGGTGTTGTAAAACTTCAGGACCATCTTAAAGACCCGGAAAACTTCAGGCGACCCCTTTACCGATCTCCTTAACAATGTCGCATGCGCTGACTATTCCTGCGGGCATCTGTGGTTCGCTCAGATCCCTGTCCATCACAAGCAACCTGTGGATATTCTTCTTTTGCATCAGGTCCGCTGCCTGCTCAAGGGTAGTATCCGGCATTATGGCTTCTATGTTCGGTGTCATTATCTCCTCGGCTGTTAAAAGCTCCCAGTTCTTTTTACCGAAGTGGTGTAGTACGTCGCATTCTGTGACTATCCCAACTACCCCGCGCTCCGGACTTGTTACCGCCACCCCCGACACCCCCTCTCGCTCCATAACTTTTGCGATTTCCCTTATTGAGAGCGTTGAGGCTACTGTCACCACCCTTTTCGTCATAATATCCTTAAGGAATATGGATTTCTTCTTCAAACCATTCACCTCCCAGATAAGCTAAGCGGTCTGTGATTAAATAGATATCTGAAGCGAGATACCCGGTGGTTTTATAACAGATTAAGATAAAACCGGGCAGTTAGTTTATAAAACCTCTCAAAAATCCGAAAATGACAGATGCATACATTCCCGGTACAAAAGACCTGCTTTCGCGCCTGGGTTATAAAGAATCAAGCGCAGAGGCTATCCTGAGTGAGCTGGATATTTTGCTCAAAGAGATTGGTTTTGATAATATTGAAAGATCGGCGAAGGCTGCCATAGAAGCAAAAGATACGGCAGGATTAATAAACACCCTGAAAGACCTGATGTTTTCCCTGGAAAACAGGGGCTACTACCGCCCCGATGCTCCCACAAAGCTGATACGGCTTCTTGTAAACGGTCTGGATCTCAGGAATGGAGATATCTTTGCCCTGCTGGAAATATCAGATGTCCCGGAAGAAGAAAAAAGGAAAGAGCAGGAGTTCCTTGCGTCCTGCGCCGCTATCACCCAGCTTGGCTATATATTCTTAAGCCGCCTTGTATCCGGAGTAAATGCTGCAAGTTCGGGACCTCATGTCTTCCTGGTTATAGATGGTCTCTCTCATAATTCAATGGTATTCGTGGATTTCAGCATAGATTCAATAAAAGAGGTTGATGCCCGGCTATTCAGCAGAAACGAGGATTATTATTCTCTAAAAACCCCTGTATCCGGACTTGATGAGGAGACAAGCGGGCTTCTGGCGGAGTACTACTCTTTTTTCCATGTAACCTCCGGCATCGGTCTTGGCCACAACATCCATAACAACCTCGGTATAGCATATGATAAGATCGGAAGGTACCCCGAGGCTGTTGAGGAGTTCCGGGAAGCCCTCAGGCTTGACCCGGAATATATCGAAGTCCATAATAACGTTGCGGTCGCCTGCAGTAAGATGGAACTGGTCGAGGAAGCGATTAATGAACTTGAGGTGGCTATCAGGCTTAAGCCGGAATATGCAGAAGCTCATAGCAACCTGGGCAATATCTATGCAGCACTGGGCAGGTACGGGGAGGCAGTCGGGGAACTTGAAACTGCTCTGCGGTGTAATCCGGGGTACGCAGGCGCTCATAATGCTCTCGGGAATATCTACGCTGAGCAGGGGATGTATGAGGATGCGCTCAGGGAGTTCCGGGAAGCAGTGAGGCTTTCTCCGGACCATGCTCTTGCACACAACAACCTCGGGAACATCTATGCTGAACAGGGGAAGTATGAAGATGCGCTCAGGGAATTCCTGGAAGCCCTCAGGCTCGCTCCCGAATTCCCGGAAGCTTATTGTGCTGCAGGGTTAGCGTATTATAACCTTGGAAGCTACGAGAGGGCGATACAGGCGCTGGTAAGGGCGGCGTGCCTTGATCGCGATATGCTTGAACTTGTGCCTGATAAGCTAATGCTTAAAGTAAGGCAGGGCGTTTCAAGGTTAAGCGGGAGAATGTAATCTGCTATAGGTATAATTGCAGTTGTTTTTTCTTGCATTTAGCTGTCTCAGTTAATCCCTTTTAACTGCCTTTTTCCAAACATTCATATAACCCGGCCCGTATTCCTTATCGAAGTTCGCCTTTCCTGGAAGCAAGTACAAGAAGCTCATAAATATTCTTTCGATGCCCGAATGCCACAAGAAACAGTTCTTTGTCATTTTCATTCAGCTTATAGACTAACCGATACTTCCCTTTCACCCGGATAGACCGGAAATTTCCTAACGGCGACTCAAGTGGTTTCCCGATTAACGGATTAGAAAATAGTTTTTCGATTTTCTTCTTTAACTCTACAACAAGTCCTTTATCTTTTTTGAATTTTTTTATAGTCTTCTCAAAAACATGTGTATAAATTACACGATACATAAAAAATCAATCAAAGAGCCCATCAATATCTTTTTTCGACTTAATCTCCTTTACTTTGCCTTCTTTGATATTTCTCTCGCTTCCCTTAATCTGCTCCATTAAATCTTTGTCTGAAAGAATTTCTACAGTTTCCATGAGGCTCTCCACATCAGCGATAATCTTTTCAAAATCTTCTTTTGGAATGATAACTTTATTATCTATTTCTTCAACTTTTATTAAATCCAGCATACTTATCATCTGTTTAGTAAGTGTTCATGTTTTATAAATTCTCTCTGAGGCTAGAAGCAAAAGTTTTGCATACTTCCCGTGTCGCACTTAAAAACAGAGGATGCTATATGATGGTTGCTACAAATGCTGTACCGCTGCCAAGTACCATAGATTATTTAATCGCAGGTACTACATATTATAGTGAAAGACTCGCTGCGAACAGGGTTCAGCTTTGGTATAACCTCGGGCATAATCACGACTCTCGGATTGATCACTGGCCTGGATGCCGGTACCCATTCAAAAACCGTGGTCATTGGCGGCATACTGACCATAGCGATAGCGGATGCTTTTTCTGACGCTCTGGGCATCCATGTTTCTGAAGAATCCGAAAACAAGCATACTGCAAAGGAGATTTGGCTCTCGACAGTCTCTACTTTTCTGGCTAAATTCATTTTTACATTGACCTTCGTAGTTCCCGTCCTCCTGCTTCCACTGGCGACAGCTTTAATCGCCAGCATAATCTGGGGGCTGTCGCTGCTTGGAATCGTCAGCTTCTACCTTGCGAAACAGCAAAGAGCAGAACCATGGAAGGTGATAGGGGAACACCTGCTCATCGCTCTGATGGTCATTGGTGCCACGCACTACGCAGGGGAATGGATCGGGACAACTTTTGGCCAGGGTTAGTGGAGTTGTTCGCTGTAGATTATAAATGGGACTGGATGCGATGGGATCGAATTAATCCCGCCGGGAGAGATAATTACAGACTGATATCCTCATAAATCCTCACAAAAACCATTCAGGATGATTTAGAAAAACGCCAGTTTCATATAGGTTAAAACATATTATAATCCGGAGTTCCATAATGGCAAACATATCGATAATAGGCAGTGAGAAATCGGGAAGGACAACCCTTGCAGGGAAACTTGGGAAGAAGGGTACCGAGTCCGATATTACGCTATACAATTTTGTAAAGGGAGACAACGTATACGCTTTCGTGGATGCGAACGGCTATCCCGGCTCATTGAAGTCGCTCATCAACGCGATAAACCTCTCGGATATCGCACTTGTCTGCGTACCCTCAGGCGGGCTCAATGCCCAGGCGGGAGAATGCATCGTGGCTCTTGACCTGCTTGGCAATAAGAGGGGTTTGTTCGTAATAACGATGTCCGATAAATCAAACCCGATGGCGCTCTCCGAACTTGCTGAGAAGATCAAAGCCATCACAAAAGGCACGAACCTTGAGAAATGGGAATCTATCGCTGTTTCCACTACCACATTTGAAGGGATCGAAACGCTCAAGGAGAAAATATTCACGCTCGGAGATGAGGTAAAGAAAGCCAACGCAGCCCTGAACGACCTCCCTCCCCGCGTAATGGTTGACCATTTCTTCAACGTGACTGGCATAGGATGCGTAGTGCTCGGAGTCGTTACCCAGGGCACCATCAAGATGCATGACAGCTTTACCGTTTTTCCGATAAGCCGCCCGGCTGAGATACGTTCTATCCAGAGCAACGACGTGGATATGAAAACCGCATCCGCAGGCACAAGGGTTGGTCTTGCTCTAAAAGGTGTGCAGTCAAAGGAATTCGACCGGGGATACATAATATCGCAAAAGGAAGAGATAGCATCAAAGTTCAATCTGAAATGCCGCCTCTCCAAATTCACACTGCCGCTTGGAGTAGGCGATGCAGTCCATGTGTTCGCAGGGTTACAGGATATGCCTGCGACCATCAGCAGTATTGCAGCAGGGGGCAAGGATGCGACACAGGCATCACCGGGCTCGGAGTGTGATGTCGTTCTTACGACGCAAAAGGATATTGCATACAGCAAAAATGACAGGTTGTTAATCGCGCAACTGAACAACCCGAAGCAGAGATTCGTTGCCGGCTGCACGGTGGCATAGCCATATAAGCTGGACGTCTTTTATAGTAACCAGCTACAGATTTCAGCCAATATAGCTCTTCCTTTCTAATCCAAAACATACAATGAAGGAGGAAAAAAGAGCTAAATTTCCTAGGTTATAATGAATTACAAAAGCGTCAAAGTCTGAGGGATATCAATGAGAACACAGCATATCAGTCTATTCTTTTTCCTGTTGGCAGTTCTAGTTCTATCTGGATGCGTGGATAAAAGTAATCAATATTCCTTACATAAAGATATTACTGTAACCATTTTTTGGATAGGGGAAGAAGGAACTGACGAAAATGGTTACATTCCAAACAGTCAAAGTGCATGGGACGATAATTGGAAAGGTCATTACGGTGGAATAGATGACCCCTATAATAGAAACGGTTTTTACCCGAAAGATTTTACTCCTAAAGAAAACCCCTTTTATTTTGCATTGCCTTATAATGATTTTGATGAAGATGGTATAAAATCGAATGAATCAATGTGTGTAACGGTTTGTAAGAACACGTGGATAAGGATAATTAAGGGAAATAAAATTGCTTATGCACAATGGGAAGATGTGGGTCCATTTGAAGAAAACGATGTCGACTATGTTTTTGGTAAAAGCAAACCAAAAAACAAGATTAATAATAATGCTGGATTGGATGTGTCACCCGCGGTCCGAGATTATTTAGGAATGAAAGATATAGACATTATAGATTGGCAATTTGTTGATTTTAAGGATGTACCAAACGGTCCTTGGACAGAAATAATTACTCGCTCTCAAATATCTAGAAACTAAGCTAAGAACCTGTCCGGAAAATCAATAATATATATTTACCGAATGAACTACGAAGTCGGCTATGAACTGCGGTTCATAAATGAACCTGAAAAAGCATCGGTAACGGAGTTTTTCATACCAGGACACAGAGAGCACGGAGGTTTCTAAACATGTCTCTGTGCTCTCTGTGTTTTATCTTTTCTGATAGGTGCTAAGGCTAAACTTGGGATTAATCACTATAATTTCTACTACCGACTATTAGCCCTGCAAAAATCCACAAAAGCCCTCGCAAAACCAGTATACGAGGCTGCGTGAAGGTGCGCATATGCTGCCATAGTGTTCCCGACGAGTATGCCATCGAGTTCGCCCTTTATTCCAGTCCCACGTTCAAGTTTGATAGCAAACTCGGTATCTTCCGGAATATCCACTATCTCGGAATGATGGAACTCATGTCCAATGAACGTCGCCCCGGCTTTGCCGATCACATTGTCTTTTACAAAACCGCCGACGTTATAGCTAACGACTCGCTTGTGTCCCATCAAAGTCCTTCCCGGGACCGCCCCTGCCATCCGGAACGTCCCTCCCTTCATTTCTGCTATATGGTAATTCCCGCTTCCTGATACATCGGTCTTGATCTCCTGCGTAAGGTACATAAGCCCGCCGCATTCCGCATATATAGGCATTCCTTCTGCCGATGCCTGTTTAATGGACTCCCGCATTGAAGTATTATCTTCAAGTTCCCGGGCGAACAGTTCAGGGTAGCCGCCGCCGATATACAGCCCATCAACCTTCGGAAGAGCGCTGTCGTTCACGGGGCTGAAATAAACAAGCTCTGCGCCTGCAAGCTCAAGCAATTCCAGGTTATCACGGTAATAGAAATTGAACGCCTCATCCAGTGCTACCCCGATCTGTATCTTGTTTCCGTTCGACTGTTGTTTAAAAATGTCCTCTTCAGGCTTTATAAGTGGCTGTGCCGACCGGGCCAGGGATATGAACCTGTCAATATCAATCCCTTCTTTAATAATGTTCTTTATCCTCCCCATGTTCTCATCAAAATCAGCCAGCCGCCGCCTTCCTTCAAGCGCCGGGATAAGACCCAGGTGGCGCATTGATATCTTCATGGAGTCGTTGCGCGGGATTTCACCGATAACAGGCGTACCTGTGTAAGTCTCTATCGCTTTTGTCGCCTTTTCACCGTGCCTTGAACTTCCTATGTTATTCAGGATTACTCCTACGACATTTACTTCAGGGTCGAATGATTTGTATCCGGAAACAAGAGCAGCCGTGCTCCGTGTAATGCTTCTTGCATTGATCGCAAGGATTACGGGGCATTCCAGTATCTTCGCTATCTGAGCCGTGCTTCCGATGTCGCTTGTCGCTTCAAGTCCCTCGAAAAGCCCGCGAACCCCCTCGATAATGGCCATATCCGCGCCCTTCACTGCATGGGAAAAAACTTCGCGGACGGCATCCTCGGTCATCAGGTAGCCGTCGAGGTTGCGGGAATGCCTGCCTGTTACTTCTGTATGGTAGCTTGGGTCTATGAAATCAAGCCCGACCTTGAAGGGCTGGACTTTATAGCCCATATCCCGCAGTACGGACATTATACCGATGGAAATTGTGGTCTTCCCTGCCGAGGAACGGTCTCCTGCGATAAGGATCCGGGGGATGTCCAGCATGTCAGTCATGTTTCTATATCCTTGTAAGCTCCCTCAACCGTTTATCATCCAGCGGCTTCGGGATTTGCGCCTCTTTTTCCGCCATTATAGCCTGCGCAAGCTTCCTGTAAACGCCAGCGATCGCGGAATCCGGCGCCTTTTCTATAACAGAAAGCCCCTCTCTCTCACACGTCTGCACTAAAACATCCTTAGGGATAAATGCAAGCAACCTGCTCCCTATCTCCTTTGCGAATTCGCCGACTATGACCTCTTCGTTCGGCGCGCCCCGCGAGTTGCAGATAACACCGTTAAGCGTCATCTCCAGCCGGGAAAGTCCTTTGCAGATATTATTGGCTGCATATAACGGCATGTACTCACCCGATGTAAGCACGTATGCCTCGTTCACAAGCCCTTTCTTGACAGGCGCAACAAAGCCGCCGCACACGATGTCGCCGGGTACGTCGTATATCACAAGGTCGGTATCCTCGATGGCCTTTGATATCTTCTTAAGCAGGCTTATCGCAACTATGATGCCCCTTCCGGCACAGCCTATGCCGGGCTCAGGACCGCCTATCTCAACGCATTTTACCCCTTTGTACCCGCTGAAGATTATGTCCTCTTCCCTTATGTCCATGCCCTGCCGCATCAGGTCCATGATTGTGGGGATGCGCCTTCCGCGCAATAATGTGATTGAGGAGTCGCTCTTGGGGTCGCATCCTATTATCGTGACTCGATAGCCCTCGTCTGCACATGCCGCAGCTACATTGGACGCCGTGCTCGATTTACCGATGCCGCCTTTCCCGTATATCGCTATCTGCTTAGGCATCCTTTGCCAGCTCCCTCAGCGTTGCCCCGAACTCTGATTCAACGATATGATTTACTCCCAGAGTCTTTGGATGCAGGTCTATCTCCACAACAACATGCTTGTGCCCCATTTCTTTTAACGGCACTACCTGGCGCGGGCCGTTCGTGATAGAGAACAACTCCATATGCTTTATGTTATCCATGGGAAGCGCATGCGGTACGCCTGTTATTACAGCAAAATCGAAATCCGAATATTTTTCACCGATTATCTGGCTTGCGTTATTCCCGGCTATGGGATACTCATCCAGTCCTCCTATGATGTGGTGTATCTCCATCCCTTTCTGCGTCAGCTCATCCCTGACCTCACGGGCATTCCTCCTGTTCTTGGGGAGACCCACGTTCACGTCCAGGTTTACCATGTTTACTATATTGGAGCTGACACCCAGCTTTTCGGCCGTCTGGGTTACTGCAAGATTGATATCGGCGAACATGAATGCTGTTTCTTTCTTGGCATTGAGTATGTTAAGCCCCTTTTTCCCCTGTTTCATAAGTTCAAGCAATCTCTCCGCAACCCTGAATTTCAAATCCCCGCGATTGGGTTCCAGGTACTCCTTGCTGGCAGCACCGTGGCGTTTCTCGACCATCGTGGCTTCCTTCAGGAGCGATTTTTGCCTCTCGAACTCAGCCTCACTGATGATCCCGGCTGCAAGCGCCGACTCAAGCGCGATGATAACTCCTTTTGTATTGTCCCTGTAGCCGGCATGGACTTCAACTTCGATAACAGGCACATCGGGCTGGACTTCGGTCACAGCCTCATGAAGCTCTTCCCCGATTATCATGCTTGCGCATGTTCCGACTATGCCTATGCGTTTCGGGTTAAAGCGTTTGATGACCTTTTCAAGCACCTCGACCAGCGAATCGTGCCCCCCAAAAACAAAACCCGACTCATCAAGGGAAGTGGTAACGACCCTCATCCCGTCCTCCTCAAGCAGCCTGGCATGCTTGAAACTGCATCCGGGTGGTCCGTGCAGTATAACGACATCGGTATCAAGGTCTCGCAAGGTGTACAGCGCAGCCACAATCGAGCTTGGGCGCGGGTGCATTATAAGCGGTTCTTTCTCTTTTACAGGCATTTTTCTCTCCGGATAGAGACCCCAGATACGGGGGCTATTAAAATCGTGGTTTTTACCTATATGCACTTAGTATGATAATACTTTCGCACTACCCGGCTTTTGGGTGGCACCAGCAGGTGCATGGAACCAATGGTGACTACCGGATACTCCGGGAGAGACCATCCAATAATTCCAACATATAGACTTGAGCATAAATGAGCCACAGAGGCGCTGAGGTACAAAGACTATTGCGATAAGCATCAAAAGCTGACTCCTTAAATTGAATCTCTGTGTTCTCTGTGCCTCAGTGGCAATGTGTTTCTTAAGCCCTGATTATAACCTCTGTGACCTTCGTGTTTCCGTGGCGAAATAATTAAAAGCCACAGAGACGCAGAGGCACGGAGAGCTTTTTGAAATATTTCTCTGCATCTTCGTGACTCTGTGGCGGTTGTTTTTATATAGATCGTGAAATTTAGGGCACTACCCGGATTAGCAGGAGGTTTTTACCATCCAGTCGATACTATCTTCCCGTCTAATTAGTGGATGGTCTCACTCCGGGAGGAAACTTAAATAATACCTCCTTCTTATTAAGAACTTGAATGCTCAAAGAAGAAATCTGGATCGAGAAGTACCGCCCGAAAAAACTGGACGACATAGTGGGACAGGTTGAAGTCATAAAGCGCCTTAAATCCTATATCCAGTCACGTAACCTACCGCATCTTCTTTTCTCAGGACCTCCGGGCGTTGGAAAGACGGCCGCTGCTATCTGCGTTGCACGCGAACTTTTCGGTGAATCATGGGCTAACAATTTCACGGAGCTTAATGCCAGCGACGAGCGCGGAATCGACGTGGTACGGAACAAGATAAAGAACTTTGCCAGGACTGCGCCCCTGGGCGAAGCGGAATTCAAGATAATCTTCCTTGATGAGGCTGATGCTCTTACCTCGGATGCGCAATCAGCATTGCGAAGGACGATGGAGAAATACACAAGTTCATGCCGTTTTATCCTCTCCTGCAATTATTCTTCAAAAATAATCGAACCCATCCAATCGCGGTGTGCGGTTTACAGGTTCAAACCCATTTCCAGCGCAGCGGTAGAGGAGAGGGTGAAATACATCGCCAAAACTGAAGGTGTAACTCTTACCGATGATGGTATGGAGGCTATAAGGTACGTGGCTGCCGGGGATATGAGGCGGGCAATCAATGCCCTCCAGGCGGCTGCGATGCTGGATAAAACAGTGAACATGGACGCTATTTACAAGACCACAGCCACTGCAAAGCCGGAAGAGGTTATAGAGCTGATCAAACTGTCTCTTGAGGGCAGTTTCATGAAAGCCAGGGCAAAACTGGACTACCTGCTGATAGAACAGGGGCTTTCCGGTGAAGATATCATAGGGCAGATATTCCGCGCTATGCTTGATATGACGATCCCGGACAGGTTGAAAGTAGACCTCATCGACCGCATAGGAGAGGTGGATTTCAGGATGGCTGAAGGCGCGAACGAACGTATCCAGCTTGAGGCTCTGATTGCTCATTTTATATTGTGCGGAGCCGGTAAGAAATGATACCTGGAGCCACTGCTGTTGAAATGTTTAACAACCTTTAAATAATGCCCTTTTCTATTCTTAAGTAATGATCGCTGAACTATTATCGGGTTACATAACACAATTTATTTCCGCCATCGGGTATGCAGGGGTTTTTATTTTAATGACTCTTGAGAGCGCGGCGCTTCCTGTGCCCTCCGAGGTCGTGATGCCGTTCGCCGGCTACCTGGCATACCAGGGGACATTTAATTTGTTTTTGATCAGCATTATCGGGGCTGTTGGCTGCACCGCAGGCTCGGTTCTATCATATTATGTAGGATACAAAGGTGGAAGACCTTTCATAGAGATATACGGTAAATATCTTTTTATTAAAACCAGCCACATGGAGCTTGCTGAAACATGGTTCAAAAAATATGGCGACAGGGCTGTTTTCTTTTCCAGGCTGCTTCCAGTAGTCCGCACCTTCATCTCGCTGCCGGCAGGGATAGGGAGATATGACATAAAAAAGCTTGTTACGTTCAGTTTTATAGGCTCATTGCCCTGGTGTTTTGCCCTGGCATACATCGGCTTCTCCCTCGGACCTTTCTGGAAAAATATTATCGGGTTTTTTAATGGGCTTGATATTATTGTGGTTGCTGCAATAGTTCTGGTTGTTTTATATTACTGGAAAATCAAAGACTAAATATTGCAGATGCTACGCCAGTTGGAATAACAATGACTATAGCGATTGTCGGCGATATAAATATATTTAAATAAATATAATTAATTTAAATAGTTCTCTTCAAAACGTTTATCCCTTTAGAACACAATATAAGGATTTGAATTGAGAAATTAGAACCTGTTAAGTGAGTGATGTCATCCATGGGTAAGAGAACACGTATTATTAATGAACCTTCGGATATCGTCCCGCTCCTCCGCGCTTTTGGCTCCGAAACCCACAAGAAAGTTTTCGATGCTTTACAAAAAGACTGGAAAACCGAAGAGGAACTGGAGAAAGAAGTAGGACTTAAAGTAGCAGACAGCCTCGATGTACTGAAAAAAAGCGGCATGGTCGAGAGCAAATGGCGGATGCCGCAACCGGGAAAAAAGCCTGAAAAGGAATACCATTCGTCATATGCCAGGGTGAGCGTCAACTTCCAGTGTACGGTTGAAGATTTGAGCGACCTTATAATGATCACTTTCAAGAGTGATAACGAAATAAGAAAGTACCTTGATGTTATCGAGAAAGAAGTGGTGGGAGGCAACCAGTCGATGAACGGCCTCCAGCGTGTAGTGGACAGGAGTATTATGTTTATCCGCGGGGTGGCGAAACGATCACCAATCCTGACAGTAAAAGGTCAGAGGATTGAGCTGGTCGGAGAAACCGAATGATATTGCGGAGCAAGAAAAACAGCACCAGATTCCAGATACTTGTCGAAATAGCCGCACACCAGCCTGATGTACGGCAGAAAGAGATTGCGGATAAGATAGGCATAACCCCGCAGGCGGTTTCGGAGTATATCAAAGACCTGGTCATGGAAGGGCTTTTATTCTCTGATGGACGCGTCCGCTACCGCGTTACCAAAAAAGGGGTGGAATGGGTACTTGAGCGGGCGATGGAGCTTAAAAAGTACGCGCGTTTCGTCATGGAGGATATCGTGAGCCACATCTCAGTGGCTACTGCGATTGCCGAAAAAGGATTTGACAAGGGGCAGCGTGTCTCTCTTAGAATGGATGAGGGGCTTCTGTATGCCGGCTCCGGGGACGGCGATGTTACAGGTATTACAATATCGGATGCAAAGGCAGGGGAAGATGTCGGGGTGACGGACTTAAAAGGGATCATTCGCCTGCCTGAGGTAAATATAACCATCTGTAAAGTACCCAGGGTAGAGAGGGGCGGTTCCCGCAGCGTGGATTACGAGATGCTGAAAAAATACTCGCAAGATAAGCCTTATATCGCTGCTATAGGTGTAGAGGCACTGACAGCTCTCCGGAAGATAAATATCAAACCCAATATTCTCTTTGGCGCAAAAGAATCAGTTGTGGAGGCTGCATTTCATGGTCTTTCTTCTCTTGTGGTATCAGTGGATGAGGAAGTCCCTCCGCTGCTCAACAGGCTTGAGGATGAGGGGTTGAACTATGAGGTTGTGGATTTGGGTAAATAGCAGTGCCAGGAGCTGCGACACGCTCTAATATCACTTCTGTATCCGCCACTATATTGTAACAATCGTAACAAAAATGTCACAGTTTCCCGCCGAGAGGAAGAAAAATACTTTACATTCCGCCGAAATACCAAATCTTACAGTTAGAAAACTACTTAAATATTGCATACTATTAATAAATTTGAAAAGGATGACTAACACAGCAAGTATAAAAAAAGGATTTAATAAAATTCCCCAGCCAGTCGGGAAAGATCTTGTATTAGTTGATAGAAGTTTATTGCAGGGTTTGATTGATGAAATAGAGGACAAGCTGGATGAACTTGAGATGATAACTGACCCTGAGTTTATGAAAGAAGTCTCGTCAAGGTTCAATGACATAGAGAGTGGAAAAGTCGTGGGACTGGACGAGAAAAAGATTCTTGAACTTCTCGAATAACAAATATGACATGGGTATTAAAGGCTCACCCGCTCTTTGAGAAGGACTTAAAGAAGCTTGATAAACCTGTAAAGGAACGGCTCAAGGAACTGATTTTTAGAATAAAAGAAGATCCAAACAGGTTTAAGCCTCTCAGAGGTTATACTGGATTATTTCGTGTAAGGTTTAGCAACTTCAGGCTCGTGTATGCGCTCGAAGGCGAAATTATCTGGCTCATAATCGTAGATAAACGAAAACGGGTCTATAGAGAGATGCTAAAAAGAATAAAGTAGCTACTTTACGAATGTAGAATCAGGCTCATTTCTTGAATACTGTACGAAAATTATATAACTGAATCGAGTTTGTTTTAGAATAACATGAGCTCATTAGATCAATCATTGCAAGATATCCTAAATAAACTCAAAAGTTTGGATGGGAAGAAGTTGAGAACATTCCGAGGAGAAGAATTTAGAGTATCGATACGTGGTTGTGAACTATTTGTGGTTATTCAAAGTACGGGTAAATCAAGGCATATTGATATAAAAAGGGAAATTGTCCCAACATATCGTTATCTACATGGAGGTAATGTAATAGAAGGGATAGGGAGTGGAAAAGCGTCTATTCGTGAGCTTGGTTTTAGTGAGGCAAATCCTGCATACGTTTGGGGCATTTTAAGCAATTTTAACGATGTTCAAACAGAGAATAATAAGCTTTATATTAAAAATACATTAATATGAAATAATAGCTAAATTGGTTTGTTCAAAACAAATTATTGGCCGATGGATTTTTCACCTATTAATTACCATATAACGCCTATTCCACTGGTCGCATGGAGGCATTATGGAAGGTGAATTTGCGCCCCACGTCGAAGATATAAAAAGGGCGCTTGATAACGAAATAGACGAAGGCAGCATTATAGCGGACTTAAAAAAACTGCTTGAGTACAGGGTACCTATAGAAGAAGCGAAGCGCAGCCTGATAAAGAAATATGGCGGGGCAGAGAAAAGTATATTACGTAAACTCCAGGATATGGAGATAGGAGACCGTAATATCGAAGTGAACGTGCAGGTCCTGGAAATAAACAAAAAAACGATTAACATAAAAAACGTTGAAAAAGTGATTTTTTCAGGGGTCGTAAGGGATGAGACAGCAGCCAGAGGTTTTACAGCATGGCAGGACTTCAGTCTGAGTGCCGGAGATACCATCAATATCAAACAGGCTTACGTGAGGAACTGGCAGGACAGGCCCGAGATAAATATCGGAACCAAAGCAAAAGTCACAAAACTCAACAGCGGAGCTGTGATGGCACAGGAGAGCGTGCAGAAGAAACTATCAGAGTTAAAGGATGGGGATGTCAGCGTCCATACAGTTTTCACAATTTTGAGCGTCGAGCCCCGCGAGATAAACATAAAAGACGGTGTCAGGAAAATCCTGAACGGCATCGGTGCCGATGATAACACAAAAGTTCCTTTTACAGCGTGGGTGATACTGCCTGAACTTGAAGCCGGGAATACTATTGAGGTAAAAAACGCTTATGTGCGCTCATTCCGAGGGGTTCCCACACTGCATATAAATGAGAACAGCAAGGTAATAAAGCTTGAAAAGAAGCTCCAGTATAAAGAGCAGCAGAGGGTCATGATAGGAGACCTTATTGAAAAAGAAGGGGCGTTTGATGTAGTGATCGAAGGTAATATCCTTTCTATCAGACCGGGTTCAGGGTTGATATCCCGCTGTCCTGAATGTTCACGGGTCATCCAGAAAGGCATATGCCGCGTACATGGGAAGGTAATTGAAAAAGCGGATATGCGGATAAAGGCCATAATCGACGACGGTACCGGCGCGCTGACGCTCGTTCTTGATGCAGGACTTACGCAGCAGATTTGCGGATTTACAATTGAAGAAGCAAAGGAGATGGCAAAGGCCGCAATGTCACCGGGTGCTGTTGAAGAAGAGATCAAAAAGAAGCTTCTCGGGAAAATGCTGACCGTGAGAGGCAATATGTCAAAGGGCGAGTTCGGTGTAACGCTTGTGGCAAGTAAAGTATGGGAAACACCCGATACCACTAAAGATAAAGCAAAAGAACTGCTCGGGAGCATGCCATGGAAAACATAATCGACAGGGAAGTCGCATGGCGCATTTTTGCCTTTGAGTTTAACAGGTCGAACCTGTACTACAGCGAAGGCGATGAGAGGGCGCCGAACTATATCATCACCCCGACCGGTGTCAGATGCAATCGTCTTTTTGTAGTTGGCGTTGTTACCGAGATAGAGAACATCGGCGCAGAGAACAACCTCTGGCGTGCGCGCATAGCCGACCCGACAGGCGTATTCACAGTGTACGCAGGACAATACCAGCCCGAAGCTGCTATTTTCTTATCCGAGCTAAACGTGCCCGCCTATGTTTCGGTCGTGGGTAAAGCAAGAAAATACGAGCCCGGGGACGGTAGTGTTTATACATCGATAAGACCTGAAGAAATAAACCATGCCGATGAGAAATTAAGGGACAGGTGGGTGCTGGACACTGCCGAAAGGACGCTTGAGCGCATCAAGATGATGGAGGACGCATTAAGTGCAGGGCTGTCGGGAAATGAGCTGAAAGATTATCTACTTAAAAAGGGAACAAATACTGCACTTGCTGACGGCGCTGTGAGGGCTATCGGGCATTATAAGAACCTGGACAGGCTTTTATCGGAGCTTAAAAATTCTCTGGTACGGGCTATAGAGACGGTTTTATCCGAGAGGGTTAAAACCGGAACTCCTGAAAAGGAGAAAAAGCAGGAACCGAAAGCGAGCGTAGCTATATCGAACCTGCAATCAGGCGCATCCACGTATGCACAACAAGCAGACGCGACTGTGAATCACGGTGAGCATAATGCCAGTGGAAGCGGATTCCAGAAGCAGCCGATTGAAAAATCGGAAGTTCCGCAGGTGAACGTAGCAATATCAAGCTCGTCATCGAGTGAATCAACGTATGTACAGCCGGCAGATGAACGCAGCACATATGAGCCGATCGATGAAAAAATAGAACAAAATATAACAGAAATAAAAGCCGGGCAGGAAACAGCACCGGAGCATGCTGCCGAAGAGGCGCCAGCCCAAATAGAACCAAAAGAGGTACTCGCAGGTATAATCGATAAACTGGATACAGGCAAAGGTATTCCTTATGCTGTGGTAGTTGAAACTGCGATATCAGCCGGAATTGATGCCGATTCGGTAGAAGCAAGTATTAAAGACCTTATGGATGAAGGCAGATGCTATGAGCCAAAGATCGGGGTGCTGCGGAAAGTCTGATATGTCTTGTGCTACCGGAGGTGCACGCCACGTTAACTGGGGCGTCGGTAAACCTTTAAGAAAGGTTTATCAAAAACCGTCGCGCCGCTTTACTTCGCACACACGTATGCCTGCGGGCATACGTGGATACCGGATAAAGCGAGGTGTCGGTAAACCTTTAAGAAAAGTTTATCAAATTAAGGGTATGCGAAGCATACCCCTATGCCACGTTAACCGGGACGTCGGTTAAAGATGATATTAAACCCTCTATTAAATGAGCCTGCCCTTGTGGTTGAAAACACCATCAAGGCACTTGTAATCGCGGATATCCATCTGGGTATCGAATGGGACCTTTATTCAAGCGGCATCAGCATACCGAGCCAGATTGAGAAACGAAAAAGGCGCATCTGCGATTATATAAAGAAAGTAAATCCCGGGAGGATAGTACTTCTTGGAGATATAAAACATAACATCCCCAGGACCTCATGGCAGGAGAGACAAGAAGTCCCGGGGTTCCTGAAAGACCTGGCTGCCTGCGCGCCTGTCGATATCGTGCCCGGGAACCATGACGGCGACATAGAATACCTTGTTCCCGGCAATGTGACGGTACACGATATGAGGGGCTTTGTACTCGACGGCGTAGGTTATTTCCACGGCCACACATGGCCGAACAAGGAATTGCTTGCAGCACCCTATGTCGTGATGTCCCACAACCACCCCGCGATAAGGTTCACGGATTCGCTGGGTCACGCTTTCTCCGAGCCTGTATGGATTCGCACGCATCTTATAGAAAAAGCCATCCTGGAGCATTACGGCGATATAAAATGGGTTGACCCCGAGGTTATAATAATGCCAGCGTTCAATGAATTGAGCGGTGGGATACCTTTTAATGAATCCGTGCATGAAGAGCTTCTCGGTCCTGTTTTTGCGAGCCATGCAATTGAGCTTGAGAAAGCCAGGGCGTTCCTGCTTGATGGCACCGACCTTGGCACTATCGGTGGGATCAAGAAGCTGGGGATAACGAGGGCGCGCAAAAGGTATAAGTCAAGACCGGTGAAAATGAAGAATGGGTGAGATAAATGAAGGATGATATTGAATCATTACCGCCTGAACCTGAAGCCTGCGAGACACGAACGCCGCACGAGCACCAGTTGATGTTCAAAACGCTTGAGAACCCGCTGCGGAGGAAGATAATCAAATCCATCGGCGCTTTCGGGAAGACGAAGAAGGAGATAATGAAAGAACTCGGGCTTTCCGAACCGCAGTTGAAGTTCCAGCTTGATTACCTTGTGAAGATGTGCTATGCAGAGGTGGAAGGGGAGGACTGCAGGCTGAATGAGAAGGGGCTGGACTTGCTGGCGAATGTTAAGTGAGAGGTATATGAATGGATATTAGCTGCTTAATTTTCATATCTCAGCCTGCGATATATCCATTAACTTGTTAAAGTTCTCTTGTATTCCTTTACAATATCTAAAAAATCTTCTTCTATGTTTTTTGCATTCATGAGATTATCAATATGATGCTGGGTGATGCCTCTATGGTATAGTTCTACTATGTCCATAATAACCTCAAAAAATTAGCTATCTATTTTAGATAGCGATATATCACGGTTCTCTCCGAGCCTGGCGGCATAATACGTAACCTGGACAAAGGAATCAGTTTCAAGTTCTTCGAGAAATTCTTCGTATGCGTCGTCTGGAATTTCAACATTCATTCTAACAGTTACCATTTAGATCAACTCCCGGGCTGATGCCCTTCACCCCGCTTGCGGGGCATCAGCTTGTATCTCAAACCTTGAAAGCGCGGTGTATGCCGCGCCGGTTCTTCGTGCGAACGCATCGCAGGATGGGCATGATAATGGCTTTGCTCTGTTCATCTGCGCCTCAGCACATCAAGCCCTGTGAGCATTGCCTTTATTAATGCCCTCCGAGAGGCTGGTGAGATCAACCATACAAACGTGAATATCCTGAAGTAATAGCAGAATAGAATGTTTTATATTATGAACCAAATCTTTGGCTGCGCGTACGGTGCGCCCCGTCTTGGCTCATATACAATAATTGACCGCTGATATAGAGAGATGGAGTGGTAAAATATATTAAGTGATAAATACATGATAGAAAGATTCCAATGCCATCAGCACATGCGAACAAGATTATAAAAGACATCGATAATGTTCTCGAAAAAAAGATAGATATAGATCTAGATTCATTATTGCAAAAATATCACGAAAAACCAGAGAGAGATTTTATTCAGAAATATGCTGAAACAAAAATAGCATTTGTTGGAGTTAAGGCTTATTGGTTTGCGATATTGACAACAATCTTTACAGTAATCCTAACTATAGGATTATATTTTTTTCCAGAAAATTGGAAAGATTATAAAAATTTATATGGTTTTATATATGCTATTTTAGTGTTAATACTCATTGTATTATATTTCTATGTACTGTATAAGTTTATTATTTCATCTATTGGAAATAATAAATTCGAACAAATTATTATTAGAATCGAGGATATCAATATGCAAAACAATATAAAAATTGAAGCAGATGTTATTTCAAAATTGAACGAAATTATTTCTAAAGTTGAAGTGATAAATCCAAGAATAGATGATCTCGAAAAAAATGTAAGCATTAAAATAGAAGCCATAGAAAAAGAGATAAAAAAGAAAAAATATTTATAATAAAGTGGCCACGACAAACTACGATCCCAGGTTTTAAACGCGTAAAACAAAAATTATATGCAGTTTTTATAATAACGAAATTGACAAAAAAGTTAATCAATCAAAACAGTGTTATAGAAAAAGTTCGTGATAAAATTATTTTTAGTCTAAAAATGTAAGGAGAGTTGCCATCTTGAAGTTGATTATGTCCAACAAGATAATAATTATTGTTTTAATTTTCGCATTTCTCTTCACGATTCCTTATATTTATCCTTATTTTTATACAGAATCAAATCAACATTTCAGTTTTTCAGGAAGCTCCGATGCATTTAAATTTAGTGGAGAATGGACATATCTACAATTTAAATCAGACGTTATTAATGTAGGAACAAATAATGCTTTATTCAACTCTGTGAAAAACATTGCTTTCGTAAACCATAGTGGAGGGTTGGTAAAACTAAATAATGGTACTATAAGGATAGAATCTTGTAATATTGAACATGCCCCAATATTAATATCAGCTCCTGGAACTGATTTTAGTTTCATATTTAAGAATCTGAGCTTAAATTATGATGCTGCTGTATTTAAGAATGGTAGTAGATTATACATCATCGGTTATATGTGGGATAGTTCTTCAGTTACACCAAATGGTGGTAAAGTCAACATAAATGGTGAGTGTAATGTTTCTATAAATGGAAATATTTCGGAGAGGTTTCCACAAATTTCCTTTGAGCTGGATAATACTAGTTTAATCTACTTTGGCAATAGCGGAGCTATAGTAAATTCTTATAAATTTTCTGATGTGTTAATCGACAGCGATAGTGAGTACCATCTTTCTGAACACTATTTATCTGATTTTTATATTTCTCAAAGTAATGGTAAGTTAACATTAGGAAATCATCATTTTGATATTAGTGATGTCGATGAAATTGAAATAAAGGTACAGCCGGATAGCCCAAGACGCTTGAGGTTTCAGGATAAAGAAATAAATTTCAATGGTATTACGAATTATTCTAAACTAGGTAATGATGAGGATTTAATAATGAGTGATTTTTTTTATTGGGTCAAGTTTAAAGGCGGATTTGGTGTATTACCTGCTACATTTTTAGCATTATTTTCTATAATTCTTTCTATTAGAAAGGAAATAATAAAAGATAAAGAGAAGAAGCAAAGAATGTTAAATGTTCTATTAGCAGAATTTAGATCAAATAAAGCATTTTTAGATGACTTTAAAAATTCAATAGACGATATGACCAAAAATTCAAGTGAATTGGTTGAAAAATTCCCAAATTTTATATTTCTCGGTTTTAGAGATGATGGCTTTAATACCTTTAGAAATCTAGGTGGTTTTCAATATATAGATAGGAAGTTATACGACCAGGTCGCAAGTTATTATGTAAATCAATATAAAATACATATGAAATTTAATGAAATTATTAGTGATAAAAAAATGTATAAATTGATGGAACCAGATATCAAGGTTCTTAATCAAGAGATAGAATCAATCGAATCCTTAAATGAAAAACTTAGAAATGAATTGGAAAACGAGATACAAAATACCTAACTCGTATTAATGTAACTGCAATTAACCATAACCCTGTATTAAGATAAAAGCTTGAAAGCAGGCAGGATCCTTCAAAAGTTGGATCATGTTATAGAAGATGTAACAGAACTCAAACAGGATATAAGAGATATCAAAGCTGAACTGCAAGACCATGGCGAACGGCTGATGAGCCTGGAAATGAGTTCTATGATTCGTGGGAAATAGTGCAGTTAATAAAAGATAAAATTATTTTTTGTGAAATAATTTGCGCTGTCATAAAACTGCTCGACAGAGCAGCCCGAAAAGAATCTATCGGCAGGTTCCAGCAAACCTTGACGGGAATTTCCAGACGCTATCCTGATCAGGAACCGCGCGGGCTTCGGTGATTCCGGGTTCCAGCAATCCGCGGCGCGTTATAGTTTTTAAAAAAGATTATAAACTCCTAATCCAATTTTACTAAGGAGGTGCAACATGGAAAAATTTAAGAATTATTGCCATTCAGGAGATGCGGTTTACGGTCTTGGTCTTATAGGTGCTGCAATCTATTATATCTCGACAGCAAATAGTTTTTGGATGGGTGTTTTAGGAGTTTTGAAAGCAATTGTTTGGCCAGCGGTGCTAGTTTACGGTTTGCTTAAATTTATAGGGATGTGAAAATGCGTTTATACTTTCCTATACATCAAGAAAAACAGTTTATAGAATGTTATATGTGTCCGGAGAGGTATGTTTCTCAGTATCTGAAATTTTGATTTATTTCTTGCGAAATAGCGCCGTCATAAAACTGCGCGAACGCGCAGCCCGAAAAGAGTCTATCGGCAGGTTCAAGCAAGCCTTGACGGGAATTCCCAGGCGCTGTCCATATCAGGAACCGCGCGGGCTTCGGTGATTCCGGGTTCCAGCAATCCGCGGCGCGGCGTAGAGAGTGAAAGATAAGATTAAATAGAAAAAACATGATAAAGATAGATTATGACCACAGAAAAGACATATAAATTTGATTATACAGACGTTTTAATATGGCTGGGTATAGCAATTATTGTGTTGTGGATGATTGGTAAAATTGTTGGATTAATACCTTGACCTTAACTGTTTTTGATTTAATCCCGATTTTTGGTGTAGTGATAACGATTGCAGGTATTAGCCTTAAAGCTGGCAGGATATTACAAAAGCTTGATCATGTTATAGAGGATGTAACACAGCTTAAACAGGATATAAAAGATATCAAAGCAGAGT